>NZ_JACJEW010000059.1:0-22703 GCF_014164315.1 Pseudoalteromonas sp. SG44-1 | reverse complement strand
GACCTTGTGGTGCATAACTATATATCAACATGCTTACAGTACCTTGCTGAGCAGCCAGATAACCTTGAGCCACTGCTACCTTGGAACATTAAACAAAGCTAGGTGTCGTTAGCTATACGCTTACTTTTCAACTTCAGCAAAAACTAGCTGTGTTAACATGAATCAAGTGTCAGTAAAGCTTACACATTCTCTAGAGCGATTAAAGCTATTGCAAGATAGTGGCATTATTGCTGTGCAATCGAAAATGCTTGAGCGCACCGATAGAGAGCGCTTGACTAAGCATGGCTTCATTAAAGAGGTAATGCGAGGTTGGTATATTCCTTCAAGCCCAGATGAACAGCAAGGCGATGTAACGCTTGCTATACGTCCTTTTGTGTGGCATATATGGAAGCTTTAGAAATGGCAAGTGTAGAGCAAAATATTACTCCTTTTACAAAATTTCTAGCTTCGTTATTATATCCGATTCTTTCCTTGATAAAAAATTAGCGCGGGTATTTATTTCCCGCGCTGAAAAGCTAGACCATTTTTAACCTTTGTCGTTATGCTATCACTAAAAACCCGACAAATGCACAGGCTGCTGCGATGAGTGTATAGGGCAATTGAGTAATTGCGTGACTCATTAAGTTACAGCCTGAACCTTGTGCTGCAAGGACAGTTGAATCTGAGTAAAAACATGCTTGGCTACCAAATGATGAGGCAGATAACAGCGCACCAATCACCAGCGGTATATTTGCATCAACCGCGACTGCCAGAGGCATCACAATAGGAATTGTTACCGCAAAAATACCCCAGCTTGAGCCTGTAGCAAACGCCAAAATTGCCATTGCTAAAAACACCACTGCAGGTAAATAGCCTGCGGTCATGAATGGGCTTAAGGAATCAATTACAAACTGTGGTAATAGTAGTTGGTCGCACACATCTTTAAAAATAAATGCGGCGATCACAGTTCCTATTGCTGGCAACATGCTTTTAAAACCATCGAGCATTTTTTCAATCATTTCGGCAAATGGCATTAGCTTTTGCAGCATATAAAATGGCAGCGTCACGGCGAATGTCGCTAATAACCCTTTGTATACATCAATGTCAAAATACACAGTGAACGCAACGAGCAATAATATAGGCAGTAAAAAGTTGTACAGTTTGCCGTGGCTGTCTGCGCTTTCAAAGCTTTCTTCAACGGCTTTTACTGCGTATTCATCGGCAGTTTGCACTTCGTTGTACTGTGCAGGATCTACTTGCGGTTGTTCTTGCATCGCCTGTAATTGGGCTTTTTTCATCGGCCCAAATAAAGGGATAACACCAAGTACCACTAATGGCACAAGTAACACGGCAAACCATGCATACAGCATATAGGGTATTGCTTGAATATACACAGCAATACCTTGGCCTTCGACGGCTATGTTGTTATCAACCAACAAGCCGCCAAAAAACACCGCCCAGGTAGACAGCGGCACTAATACACAGATTGGCGCTGCGGTAGAGTCGACCACGTAGGCAAGCATTTCACGGCTGATTTTAAATTTATCAGTAATGCGTTTCATGGTTTCACCCACGGTAAGCGCATTGAGGTAATCGTCGATAAAAATCACGATACCGAGCAAAAAGGTCATGATCAACGATGAGCGTGGGCCTTTACAAAAGCGCAGCGCAAAACTACCAAATGCTGCTGCACCACCGGTGCGCACGAGCAATGCGATTAACGCACCAAAGCCACCACACACTAGAATAAGCCAGCCGATTGTTTCATCTACCATTACTTTTAACGATGCCGCAGCAAAGTTGCTAAGCATTTCAACAGGATTTAGCATAGCAAGGCCAACAAGGGCACCGATCAGCAAAGATAAAATAGGACGACGTAGCACGATCGCCAAAACCACCACTACAACTGGCGGCACAAGACTTAACGCAGAAGGTTCGAGCATTTAAGTATTCACAAAATAAAAAGCATTTGAGTAATTGGCTCAAACTGCTTAACAAAAACAAAGAATGTTAGCCCAACGGCTGATATTCCAAGTCACTGCTTTTGCACGCAGAAGTCACTGTTAGGTTTCGCGGTGGGTTTAGCACAATTGCGACACAGTAAAATGCGTTGGCTTGGCGCCAGACGGTGCAGGGGATGCATGCCGCTATTGTTATGCCGATAAAAACATCAGCGGGAAAATAATCTGCAATTGCGTTCGAGTCAATAAAAACTTTTAATTTAGTTAAAAATTCTTAATAGATGAATATTAATGCTTGCATTGTTTAGGTGAAACACCAAATTTTTGCTTAAACAAACGGCTAAAGTGACTGGGGTTGGTAAAGCCAAGATCGTAGCAAACTTGACTTATTTGTTGTCCTGATTGTAGAAGTTGGCGAGATCTCTTTAATCTTAGCTGTTGTTGCCACATGGCCGGAGTTTGCCCAAAGGCGAGTTTGAATTGCTGGTAAAATTTACTACGGCTCATGCAGGCTATTTTACATAAAGTATCGATATCTAAAGTTTGATTAAGATGTTCTTTAATAAAATGTAGGGCATCGGTTAATGGGCATGCAATAGTTTGTTGGCAATTGGCGAGCATTAAATCGCGGCTTTGTTGTTGTAATAATCGAGTGATTAACTCATTTACTGATAGATCAATTAAATAATGACGATCTTGCTCGTTTTCGCTAAATAACCCAATCATCCGTTCAAGTAATTGTTGGGTTTGTTGATTGTGTTGGGTATGCACCAGCTTTGGAATGTAATGAAAAAAATCATCGCTGCTTATTTGCTGCTGCATATTTAGCGCGTCAGCTACTTGGCTGATTTTATCGCGGCTAATTTCGATAGCCAAACAGGTGGTAGGTTGCTGCATTGATGCTTCTGGGAAGTCGATTAAAACCCCTTGTTCGGGTGCTAATACAAATGATTGCTGGGGTAAAAATTCTTCATGGTAGTTACTGTCAGCAACGTGCATCACTTTTTTACCGCTGATCATGCCGCAAAACAGCAGTTCGCTGGAATGCAGTGCTACTTTTTGTGCGTCTTGGTAGGTGTCGTAAATGCTCAGCTCGGCGTTGTCTGAGGCAAAAGTAATTTTATTTTCGATCAGTACATCAACCGCTTGGCGCTTTTTAGTCAGTTTTTCAGTCAATAACGTGGTATTCATTTTATTTCCTTTAAACACGACCAACAGAGTTTGGACGCACAGACATGTTTTTTGGACAGCTAATCAAGTTTTTATGCTTCTTATAAGCTAATGTCAACAGGTGACGGATAAATAAACAACAATCTCCCGTCAAACTTAGTCAATTTGATTAAATTTAAAAAGCAACATTTTGAATAAAGGACACACACAATGATCTATGCAAATCCTGGCAGCGACGGCGCACTTATTAACTTTAAATCCCAGTACGGTAATTACATTGGCGGACAGTGGGTCGAGCCTGTAAATGGTCAGTACTTTGATAATATTAGCCCCGTTAATGGTAAAGTATTTTGTAAAGTACCACGCTCTGATAAAGCGGATATTGAACTTGCCCTTGATAAAGCCCACGCTGCAAAAGCTGCTTGGGGTACAACTTCAGTAACGGCTCGTAGTAATATATTATTAAAAATAGCTGATCGGATAGAGCAAAACCTTGAGCTTCTTGCAGTTGCCGAAACGTGGGATAACGGTAAAGCCATTCGCGAAACATTGGCGGCAGATATCCCACTGGCGGCAGATCATTTTCGTTATTTTGCCGGTTGTATTCGCGCCCAAGAGGGCAGTATTGGCGAGATAGACGAAACCACAGTCGCGTATCATTTTCATGAGCCACTGGGCGTTGTTGGACAAATCATTCCGTGGAACTTCCCAATTCTAATGGCCGCATGGAAACTCGCACCAGCGCTTGCCGCAGGTAACTGTGTGATACTCAAACCGGCTGAACAAACACCAGTATCTATTTTAGTGTTGATGGAAATTATTGGTGATTTATTGCCTGCAGGCGTGCTTAATGTAGTAAATGGCTACGGTAAAGAAGCGGGCGAAGCGCTGGCAACCAGCACGCGTATAGCTAAAATTGCTTTTACCGGCTCAACTCCTGTTGGCTCACACATTTTAAAATGTGCCGCTGATAACATTATTCCATCAACGGTTGAGCTCGGTGGTAAATCACCGAATATTTTCTTTAACGATGTAATGGAAAAAGACGATTCCTTCCTAAGTAAAGCCATTGAAGGCGCAGTACTTGCGTACTTTAACCAAGGTGAAGTGTGTACTTGCCCATCGCGACTATTTATTCAAGAAGATATTTACGAGCAGTTTATTGAGCGTATTTTAGAGCGCACATTAAAAATTAAACGCGGTAACCCGCTTGATAGTGAAACCATGGTAGGCGCACAAGCGTCTAAAGCACAGTTTGATAAGATTCTCAGCTATATTGAAATTGGCAAAAAAGAAGGCGCACAAGTACTTACTGGCGGCAATGTAGAGCAACTAACAGATGAGCTAAATGGCGGTTATTACATTCAGCCAACGCTGTTAAAAGGCACTAACGATATGCGGGTATTCCAAGAAGAAATTTTTGGCCCGGTGATTTCAATGTCGACCTTTAAAGACGAAGCCGAAGCACTCGAACTGGCTAATAGCTCTGAATTTGGTCTAGGCGCAGGGGTATGGAGCCGCAACATGAACCGTGCTTATCACTTTGGCCGCAAAATAGAAGCAGGCCGTGTATGGACCAACTGTTACCATATGTATCCTGCACACGCTGCGTTTGGTGGTTATAAAAAATCAGGCATCGGCCGCGAAACCCACAAGCTTGCGCTTGACCATTACCAACAAACTAAAAATTTATTAGTAAGCTACAGCGAAGATCCGCTCGGCTTCTTTTAAATAAAGCGGTTAAGCTTAAACAAATAATTTTTATGAGTAATGAAAGCGCTGTATTGTTGCAGCGCTTTTTTACTTTTCTAAAGCACTGCGCTTTATATCCTCAAACACCTGTAATACCTTCCAAAATGACAATTAAAACAACACCAAGTCCTCTTTTTATATTTTTCGTGAAATAGAAGTAACCGATTGAATCAAAATAGGAATTCGACTGTGGTTAATACATCAATAAAAAATAAATTAAAAACGAATTACTCTTCAGGCTCGTTAGGTTTTTATGGAGGCTGGAGTGCAATCTAAGCTGCTAAAAATTAAATCCCAATTCCTTGAAGTCATTTAGATATTTTGAGCTCTTATATGCGCAAAAATATTGAGTTTGCAAAAAGCGAGGCGGAGCAAAAGGATCCCTTTGTGATGTCGTATTTTATGAAAAAGATGATGAATTTGAATATATTTATGCAAATATCTTTTAATGTCCTAAATTTTGTGAGGCTAGATATGCACTATCTTAGGCAAAGATATTTATGCCTGTTGCTTTTTCGTTTTACCCAACACCCTTAAATTTAATGAGTTTAATATAGCAATAAATTAAGTTGTTTGTTAAAACACTTTGAGTGTAAGTATGTTATCGGCAGTACTATGAGTGAATATAGTATGCTGATTGCTCCAGCAAAGAAATTCAACAAAGAGCCTGCACAAAGAAATGCACCTTGATACTATATGTCTAATGATAATGGGTATAGCAAGTAATATGTGAGGTTATAGCAATGAATCAATTAACTGAAAAAACGATAGCATGTCCTTATTGTGGTGAGAATATTGACGTGCTGCTCGATCCGGCAGATGTTGATCAACAATATATTGAGGACTGCCAAGTCTGTTGTAAGCCTATTAATTTTTTGGTTTTTGAAAATATAGATGAAGAGCTTTCAGTGACGGTTTTTAGTGATGACGAAGCTTATTGACTATCTTTATAGGCACTTACACTCAGCAAGGTTTGGGCAGTATGTTTAGCTGCAAAGAAATGCAGTAATATATAAAAGAGTATGATTAACCAACATAAAAAGCGCTGCAATTAATTGCAGCGCTATGGTTGCATTACTTAATGGTTATTAACGGTCTAAGTTCATTACTTTAGTCCATGCCGCAACAAAGTCTTCTACAAACTTTTGCTTTGATGTATCAAAGGCATATACTTCTGCAACTGCACGCAGCTCTGAATTTGAACCAAAGATAAGGTCAACTGAAGTGGCTGTGTACTTTCTCTCACCTGATTGACGATCAAAGCCTTGATAAATCCCCGCATCTGATGACTTTTTCCAAACCGTAGACATATCCAATAAATTAACAAAGAAATCGTTATTTAGAGTGCCTGGCTTGTCAGTAAATACGCCGTAGTCAGTGCCTTTATAGTTCGCATCAAGCGAACGCAAGCCGCCTACTAATACCGTCATTTCAGGCACTGTTAGATCAAGTTGATCTGCTTTATCTATTAGCATTTCAGTTGGCGATTTGTAGCTTTGTTCAGCATCAAAGTAGTTTCTAAAGCCATCGGCAGGCAGCTCTAATAAACTAAATGCATTAACGTCAGTTTGCGCTTGCGTGGCATCGCCACGGCCAGCATTAAACGGAACAGTGACACTGTAACCGGCTTCTTTAGCTGCTTTTTCAATCGCTGCATTACCAGCTAACACAATCAGGTCGGCCAGTGACACTTGGCTTTTACTAAAGAAGCTATCATTAAAGTCGGTTTGAATCGCTTTTAAGGTTTTGATTACTTTTGCTGTTTCAGCTGGATTATTCACAGCCCAGTCTTTTTGTGGTGCAAGTGCAAGGCGTGCACCATTAGCACCACCGCGCATATCGGAATGACGGTAGCTTGCAGCAGATGCCCATGCAACACGTACTAGCTCTGATACGCTAAGACCTGAATCTAAAATACTGGCTTTAAGCTCTTTTACTGCGCCAGCATCAATGTTTGATTGAGTCTCTGCTGAAATAGGATCTTGCCAAATTAAGTCTTCTTTAGGAACTTCTTTACCTAAGAAATTACGTGGTGGCCCCATATCTCGGTGAGTCAATTTGTACCATGCTTTAGCAAATGCCAGTTGATACTCTTTAGGGTCGTTTAAAAAGCGTTCAGCAATTTTGCGGTATTCTGGATCGAATTTAAGTGCTAAATCTGCAGTCGTCATGACTGGTGAATTAAACTTACCTTTCACATGAGCATCAGGCACGGTTTTGTGCATAGATTCGTCGGTTGGGATCCACTGAATGGCACCCGCTGGGCTGCGAGTTTGTTTCCACTCAAAGTTAAGTAGATTGCTAAGGTACAGTGATGACCAGCGAGTAGGAGCTTGTGTCCATGCGCCTTCTAAACCACTTGATACGGTATCTTCAGAGTGGCCTTTACCACATTTGTTTTTCCAGCCTAACCCTTGTTCTTCAATGCCTGCTGCTGCGGGCTCTGCACCCACACAATCTTTCGGTTTGTGCGCACCATGCATTTTACCAAAGGTGTGGCCACCTGCGATAAGTGCAAGAGTTTCCTCGTCGTTCATGGCCATGCGAGAAAACGCCACACGAATATTTTTAGCTGAACCGATTGGATCAGGAACCCCTTTAGGGCCTTCAGGATTTACGTAAATTAAACCCATGTGAGTTGCACCCAATGGGCGTTCTAATTTGCCGCTGGCATCTTCACGGTCGCTGGCAAGCATTTCTACTTCAGGGCCCCAGTAAACCATGTCTGGTTCCCAGTCATCAGTCCGGCCGCCGGCAAAACCATAGGTTTCAAACCCCATGTTTTCTAGAGCAACGTTACCGGCTAATACGATTAAATCTGACCATGAAAGTGCTTCTCCGTATTTTTGTTTAATAGGCCAAAGTAGACGACGGGCTTTATCTAGGCTTACGTTGTCTGGCCAGCTGTTGAGTGGTTCAAAACGTTGTTGACCGCCACCAGCACCACCGCGGCCATCAAGCGTACGGTAAGTGCCTGCGCTGTGCCATGTCATACGGATAAAAAATGGCCCATAGTTACCAAAATCCGCCGGCCACCAATCTTGAGATTGTGTTAGTAGGGCATCAATATCACTTTTTACTGTGTCTAAATCTAGGCTATTAAATGCCTTGGCATAATTAAAGTCGGCACCGTAAGGGTTTGAGCGTTCATCATGATCACGCAGAGGTGAAAGGTTAAGTTGATCTGGCCACCAAAACTGGTTTGTTCTGGTTGCGCCCATTTTAGCTTCACCCATGCCAACAGCACCTTGTGGCTTTGACATTTGTGGTTTTTCTTGGCAAACAGCGGTGCCGGATATAAGTGCCATACTTATAAATCCAACAAGCGCTTTTTTATTGAATGAACGGTTTTTCATTGTCAGCTTCCTTAAAGTTAACGAATTTCGTTATACAAAGCGTATTACTACTTTAAACAGAGATCTCAATCGCTTTAAAAATTATTGAGTTGTAAATTTGTTTGCTCAAGTGAGGCTTAATCAAGCCTGAATAACAAAGCAATGAAAAGAATATAGCATCGGGCTGAAATGTGTGTGCGAAATAAAGCGATTACTACAATCTATAAATGTGATTGATTTTGTTGTAGTGATTAGATAAATGGATTGTTTTTACTTAAGGCGGAGAGAGTAATACAGATAAAAAAGCCCAGCCAAAGCTGGGCGACTACAAAAAATCTAGTGCACTTTAATTAATTTACTCGTTATAACACCTGAGGTCATTGACCCTGATACGTTTAATGCGGTGCGTGCCATGTCTATTAATGGCTCAATTGAGATCAGTAACGCGACTATCTCAACCGGTAATCCCATGGTCGGTAATACAACCAATGCAGCAAACGTTGCGCCACCACCTACTCCGGCAATACCAAAAGAGCTTATAACAACAATGCCAATTAACGGTAAAATAAATTCGAATGTCAGCGGATCAATTCCTACGCTGGGTGCTACCATCATTGCCAGCATGGCTGGGTAAATACCGGCACAGCCATTTTGGCCAATAGTGGCGCCAAAAGAAGCCGATAAGTTAGCTATAGCAGGCGGCACTTTTAGCTGGTTAATTTGTACATCCACATTCATAGGAATAGAGGCTGCTGAACTACGCGAGCTAAATGCAAAGGTCAGTACTGGCCAAATTTTTTCAAAGTAACTCTTAGGGTTCACACCAACTAGGCTAAGTAATAAACCATGAGCAATAAACATTAATAATATAGCGACATAGGAAGCCACAATAAACGCCAGTAAATTAACAATATCATTGCTACTTGAGTTTGCCACAACGCTTGCCATTAACCCTGCGACGCCATAAGGCGTTAGCGCTATCACCATTCTTACTAAGTTCATTACTATGGCTTGTAAGGCGTTAACACCGTTGCGAATTGGATCTGCTAGTTCGCTACGTTCAAGCATCACCTTGCGTGCGGCAATCCCTACAAGGACACCAAAAATAACGACGGCAATTATAGAGGTTGAGCGTTGGTTACTTAAATCAGCAAATGGATTTTCTGGAATAAAGCTCAATAGCATTTGTGGCACACTTAAATCAGCTACATTGGCTGCTTTACCCTCTAGCGTGCTCATTTTTGCTGCCTCACGGGTTCCCGAAACTAAGCCTTCAATACTTAAATTAAAGCCATAGGTTACGGCAATACCAATTAAGGCTGCAATTGCCGTAGTAAAGAGTAAAACAGCAATACTAATGAACGATATTTTGCCCAAAGAGCCTTGGTTTTCTAGTTTCACCACGGCGGCAATCATAAACACCAATACCAATGGCATGATGATCATTTTTAATAGCCCAACATAGCCTTTACCAACAACACTTACCCAACTTAAAACGTCATTAATAGACTCTGGGGAGTGGGAAAATAAAAATTGTAAGGCTAAACCAAAAGCACTACCAACAACTAAGCCAAATAAAACAGTGCGAGATAAGGTTTTACTTTTTTGCGAAAAAAGATAAATCGCAAACAGCAAACCGACAAATAATGCCAGCATTAATAAAACAGCAAGCGACATAGCATCCTCTTTAAAGCTGTGAATAAGCGCGGCACTTTAGCGTTTTGTATCGGGTAACGAAAATACACTTTTGATATGCTATAGAACAAATTGATATGTGCTAATAATGTTTGAGTATAAAAAATACTATTGTACACAAATATAACCGTTGAGCTTCTATTTAAAGGTGCTAATAATCAATGGTAAATTAAGCAATGATAAAAAACAGTATGAATGGACTTCTTTGGTTGTTATTTAGATCTTAATAGCGTGTTTATTCGTATCAAAAATTTGTATTCAAAAGAATTTTTCCTAATCGTTTATTAATTAATAGTGAGAACAGAGATGTTGCGATCAGTTGTTGGTTTAATGTTTTTTATTTTTTTAAGTGGGTGTTCGAGTCAATACCCAAATCAGAACTTAGTCGGTAAACAGTTTCCAACTATCAGTGGTGAAAGCTTGGAGCAACAGCAATTTACTATCCCTACAGACTTTAACAACGCACAGACATTACTGTTAATTGGGTATAAACAAGATAGTCAATTTGATATTGATCGCTGGCTTATTGGCTTGGATATGAGTGGCATAAACGTCACCGCTTATGAGTTACCCACAATTCAAGGCATGGTGCCGCGTATGTTTAGTACTTTTATTGATAGCGGTATGAGAAAAGGCATTCCTAAAGAACTGTGGGGCGGGGTGATCACTATTTATAAAGACGGTGATGCAGTACAAGCGTTCACTGGTAATGAAAATCCGAATAATAGCCGCATCGTATTAATTGATGGTAGCGGTAAGATTATTTACTTTTATGATCGGGGTTTTTCGGTTGCTGCATTAAATGAACTAAAAATGGTGATAGATAAAAAGCAGTAATACCCTGTAATGACCCAAACATGGGCTGCATGTTTGGGTCATTTATTTTTAACTTAAGCTGCCTCTTACTCCGTTATTTTTATCAATCATTTTTATAGCAAGGATAGTCACTGTAACCTTGCTCAGTCCCGCCATACATAGTGGCTGCATCGGCTTCATTTAATGGCCATTGATTTTTTATGCGCGCTGGTAAATCAGGGTTTGCAATAAAAGGGCGACCAAAAGCAAATAAATCACCGTAGCCCTTAGCTAACATCGCCACCGCTTTTTCAACGGTGTACTTTCCAGCGTAAATAATACGCCCAGAAAATTCAGCTCTAGCTGCTTGATAAAATTGCTCTGGTAAGTCAGGGGCATTGTCCCAATCAGCTTCTGCAATTGAGAGGTAGGCAATACCGGCTTGTTCAAGTACTTTAATCGCTTCAATGTAGGTATGGTGCGGGTTTGATTCTACTAACCCTAAATAAACACGGGTTTCATCAGTACTGCTAAATAAGGGCGCAAATCTAACCCCTAAGCGCTCAGGGCCTACTACGTCACTTACTGCCGTGACAATTTCTTTTAAAAAGCGCAGGCGATTAGTAAGAGAGCCGCCGTATTCATCATCTCGTTTATTGGTGTGCTCAGAAATAAACTGATTTACTAAATACCCATTAGCACAATGCAGTTCTACGCCATCAAACCCCGCTTCTAGCGCATTACGGGCAGCTTGTGCATACATGCCAACAAGCTCTTTTACTTCATCGGTTGTTAAAGCTTGTGGTTCACTTGGATCGGCTAAAGCGCCTTGAGCCGGTCCTGTTTCAATAAAGACTTTAACGCTATCAGCTGTTAGAGCTGAGGGAGCAATAGGTTTGGCTTCATTAGGCTGTAAGCTAGTATGTGAAACGCGGCCAACGTGCCAAAGTTGGGCAAAAATAATTCCACCTTCTGCATGTACTGCATCAGTTACTTTTTTCCAACCAGCTATTTGTTGATTAGAATGAATGCCTGGTGTCCAGGCATACCCTTGTCCTCTTGGTTCAATTTGAGTGCCTTCGGTAACCATAAAACCAGCACTAGCACGCTGTGCATAATATGTGGCCATCACCTCGTTGGGGATATTGCCAGGAACCGTGCTACGTGAACGTGTAAGTGGCGGCATTACAATACGGTTTTTAAGCGTGTGTGGGCCTAAATTGATTGATGAAAATAGACTGTCGATATTTTTACTTGGTTGACTCATTTTAATACCTTTTAAATTAATAATGCTGTTTAGCGCCAATTACAATGCTGGTGAGCATAGGGATTAAAAGGTACAATTTGAAACAGTGCTTTTTTGTTTAAGATACAATTATGAATGGTATATCTCGGCTTGATATAAAACAATTACGAATATTGAGTGCGTTACTTAAACTAAAAAATGTGTCGGATGTGGCGCGCAAAATGGGCTTAACCCAGCAGGCTATTAGTGAGCAGCTGCGAAAATTGCGTGACTTATTTGACGATCGGCTTTTTATTCGCCAAGGCAATACAATGGTTGCAACACCTAAAGCAATTGCACTAGAGAAGCCCGTTAATCAAATATTAATTCAGGTAGAAGCGTTATTAATACCTAAACAATTTACCCCAAGTAGTTACAAGGGCGTATTTACAATAAGTGCGACTGATTACGCTATAGCAGCTCTTTTGCCACAATTATTAGAAATAACAAGACGCGAAGCGCCAGGATTAAAGCTGATTATTCGTGACTTTGCCTCTGATAATGTTAATCAATTAATAAGTGCAGGAGAGCTGGATTTATTAATTAGTTTTCCTGAATTTATCCCTGCAAACTTAATCTATGACACATTATTTGAAGAACAACATATTTGTATTGCGGGGAAAAACACGGTGTTTTCTTCATCGACGTTGAGCCTTGCTGAAGTGGCCGCACACCCTCAATTAGTGGTTTCAGCGTCACGTGCTAACTTACGAGGCTCTCACGACCAATGGTTTGCTGATAAGGGCTATGCGCGCAATATTGTTATGTCAGTGCCTGGCTTTTCATTTGTCCCCGATTTGCTTTGCAGTACTGACTTAATTGCTTTTTACCCATCGCGTTTACTGCCAAACGCCAAAGTGAAACAGCTTGAAGTTGAATTATTACCACCGCCATTTAAGGTGATTGCAGCGTGGCATCCACGTTCAAATAACAGCGATATTCACCAGTGGTTAATAGCGCAATTAAAACGGATTTAGTGACTATTTAATTAGTTGACGAATATCGTTCCCTGTTGGTGCCTCATGGGCACGTAACGAAAAGGCGGGTAATATCGCTAATATATGGTCAAATATATCTGACTGAATATTTTCATACTCACCCCAATTAGTTGTATTGGTAAATGCATAAATCTCAATGGGTAAGCCATTTTTAGTTGGCTCTAGCTGCCTTACCATCAGTGTCATTCCCTGATGAATATGTGGGTGATGTTTTAATAACGCGACTAAATAATGACGAAATGTGCCAACATTAGTGAGCCGACGACCATTTAACGTACAGCTCATATCTATTTTTTTCGTGGTATTTTGCTCGTTAATAGCCGGTAGGGTAATTTCGAGGTAGTGACTTAATAAATCTGCTTTTTTCAGCGCGGTGATCTCTTGCTCATCTAAAAAGCGCACACTGCTCATTTCTATATGGATACTCCGTTTTATGCGCCGCCCACCGGATTCTGACATACCGCGCCAGTTTTTAAATGAGTCAGAAATTAGCGCATAGGTTGGAATAGTGGTAATGGTTTTATCCCAATTTCTTACTTTAACTGTGGTCAAGGCTATATCAATCACATCGCCATCTGCGCCGTATTTGGGCATTTCTAACCAATCACCAACCGCAAGCATATTGTTTGCTGAGAGCTGAATACCGGCCACCAGCCCTAAAATAGCGTCTTTAAACACCAGTAGCAGTACAGCCGATAGCGCACCTAAACCACTGAGTAATATTAACGGGGATTTATTCATTAATAATGAAATCGCTAAAATACCGGTTAATACGCTGGCGATCAGTTTAATTGTTTGTAAAAAACCACGTAATGGAAAGTGAGCTGCAATGGGTTGCCTGTCAGATATTGCTTGAAAAATATTGAGCAAAGAGAACAGCGAGAGCAGTGCAAATAAAATGATCCACTGATCAGTAAACATCTCAATGATATGTAAAAAAGCGGTTCCTTCTGGAACCCAGAGCCTAGCTTGTATAACAACCACAGCACCTTGTAAAACAAAGGAAATATTACGTGTTAATTTAAGCGCTAAGTCGGCAGGCGTGTGGGTATCGGTTTGAACAACTTTATCACTAAAGCGGCCTTTAAGTAGTCGTTTTGAAACTGACCTTAAGATGAGGTGCAATATGAGCGCAAATAAGCCAACCCAGCACAGTACTAATATGTTGTACCATAAATGCGCACTCCCAGGAAAATAAAGACTAAACCATTGCAGTAAAAATTCTCGCAGCTGCGATCGTATTTCAGTCATTTATATTCCCAAGAGATTTATTTGCGTGAGTTTCATCTATTTAATGAAATCTAGTTAAGCAGATGGGGCGAGAAAAGTCTATTTAAGCCGCGCTTAAATAGACTTTTTAAAAATAATATTTATATTTTATTTTCAGCAAGTTGCAGAGTTAACTCCTCAAAAATACTCGGATCGTCAATGGTTGATGGAATTTGCAGTTCTTCACCATCAATAAGTTGACGTAAGTTTTTGCGTAAAATTTTACCTGAGCGTGTTTTTGGTAAGCGCTCTACACACATAATATTTTTAAGACACGCAATAGCGCCGATTTGATTACGCACGGTTTGCACCAATTGCTGCTCTACTTCTTTATGCGAGCCATGAAAATCATTTTTTAATACTACCATGGCCATGGGGTTTTGACCCTTGAGCGCATCATTAACACCAAATACGGCACACTCAGCAACGGCTGGGTGAGCGGCTACAATTTCTTCCATTTCACCGGTTGATAAACGATGTCCCGCGACATTAATCACATCATCGGTGCGGCCCATAATAAATAGGTAGCCATCATCATCAATATAACCGCCGTCGCCAGAAAGATAATAGCCTTCATATTCACTTAAATAACCGGCCTTAAAGCGCTCAGTATTTTGCCAAATAGTAGGTAAACACCCAGGCGGTAAAGGCAGTTTAATAACGACTGCACCTTGTTCATTGGGGGCGCATTCATCACCATTCATATCTAAAATACGTACGTCAAACCCAGGAGTCGCAACCGTTGAACTGCCTGCTTTTGTAGGTAGGTGCTCAATGCCGACAGGATTACAGGCTATCGCCCAACCAGTTTCGGTTTGCCACCAATGATCAAGCACAGGTAGGCCTGTTTTTTCTTTGAGCCAATCGTAGGTGGGGGGATCTAAGCGCTCGCCTGCTAAAAACAAGCGTTTCAGACTTGAAGTATCGTATTGTTTAAACCCATCGGCATTGGGGTCTTCTTTTTTTATCGCTCTAAAGGCTGTCGGTGCGCTAAATAAAGCCGTTACTTTATACTGTTCAACCACTCGCCAAAATGCACTGGCATCTGGGGTTCTAACCGGTTTACCTTCAAATAAAACAGTGGCGCAGCGGTACATAAGCGGGGCATACACTATGTACGAATGGCCTACAACCCAACCAATATCTGAAGCGGCCAAAAACACGTCACCAGGTTTCATTCCGTATACGGTTTCCATGCTGTAATGCATGGCCACGGCATGGCCGCCATTTTCACGAACAACCCCCTTGGGAGTACCCGTTGTGCCTGACGTGTATAAAATATAAAGCGGGTGATCGCCACTTACCGGAACAGGATCAACAACAGTAGCTGTTTGCATTGCAACAGCCCAGTCAATATCACGCTCAGGCATAAGTGGTGCAGTTACTTGCTCACGCTGATAAATAATACAATGTTCTACTTTATACGAGGCTGATTCGAGGGCGTTATCAAGTAACTCTTTGTATTCAATTACGGTATTCACTTCTACACCGCAAGAAGCACTGAGTACTAACTTAGGCTTGGCGTCATCAATTCTTACGGCAAGCTCATGTGCTGCAAACCCGCCAAAAACGACCGAATGAATAGCGCCGATGCGGGCGCAGGCTAACATACCAATTACGGCCTCGGGGATCATGGGCATATAAATAACCACGCGGTCGCCTTTTGTTACGCCTAAAGACTGCATTACTCCTGCGAATTTAGCGACCTCTTGTTGTAGTTCAAAGTAGCTGTAGCTGCGCGCGGTATGGGTTACGGGTGAGTCATAAATTAACGCTGTTTCATCACCATGGCCGGCAATAACATGCTGATCTACCGCTAAAAAGCAGCTATTAAGTTGGCCGTCCGCAAACCAGTGATATAAACCGTTTTCATCTTGTGTGTAAGCTGTTTCGGGAGCCTGGTACCAAGGGAGGCGTTTACTTTGCGATAACCAAAACGCTGCCGGGTTTTGTTTAAACTCGTTGTAGTGTTGTTTGTATTCACCTGACATAAAGGCTCCTGAGCAAAATTTAATATAACTTTATTTAAAACTAAGCGCTTTTTATCAGGAGTGATATTCGACTATGGTCGGTTAAATAATGAACGGATTGTGTGGTTTTTAGCTAACGCTATGGTTTATAACGAACTAACGACTAGTTTGATGATTTAAATGAGGTAACATATAAAAATGATGAACTATTTAATGTGGTAATAATGAGTCAAGTTGTCAGAGTAGGCGTTGCAGTGATAGTAATGCATGATAATAAAATTTTACTCGGTGAGCGAATAGGCGCACATGGTGCAAATACTTGGGCAACCCCTGGGGGGCATTTAGAATTTGGTGAAACGGTTGAGCAATGTGCAGTGCGCGAAGTAGCAGAAGAGACAGGGCTTACTGTTACTAATATTCGTAAACTCGATTTTACCAACGATATATTTAGCGCCGAGAACAAGCACTATATTACTTTATATGTACGGGCAAAGTATGAAGGTGGCGAGCCTGTGAATAAAGAGCCTAACAAATGTTTACAGTGGCGTTGGTGCGATATTAATAACTTACCTTCACCTTTATTTACTTCATTGAAAAATTACTTAACGCAAGGCGTTTTACCTACTCAATACTAAAGGCGCGTTGGAATAGGGAGTTGCCATTTATTTAAAATTTGTTGGTATTCACCGCTTTCTTTTATAGCGTTTAATCTATCAGTAATAATTTTCGCTGTTTGCGGGTTAAGCTGCTTACTTGCTGCAAAGTGAAGAGAAGAAGGTAGCTCATCTAAGTGTATACGCTTAGTAATTAAGCTTGGGTCGAGCCCTGCTCGCTTTAACTCGTTTTCAAGGGTGAGGGTGTTAGTCACCACAAAATCGATACGATTTTTATACAGCATTCTCCATAGCTGCTGGTAGTAACTCACTAAGACTAGATTCTCACTTTCAGTAAAGCCTTGAGCTTCTAAATAAGCTTGTGCAGAATAACCGCGAATAGTGGCTACTTTATATTCTTTGGCAAAGTTTAAGTGAATCACTTCATCGTTATGACTGCGTAAACTTACTAGGTATGCATCTGCAAAATACACTTTTCCCAGCCACTTAAACTGGCTGTTTCTGTTTGGTGTTTTTAACAGTGACAGCATGATGGCATTAGGATTGGCTTGTTGTTGTTGAAACATACGCGCCATCGGCATTATTTCAAACGTTGCTGTTAAAGCCGTGCCTTTTAATACTGCTTTAGCGATATCTACTAAGGCACCCTGCGCTTCACCTTGAGGGTTTTTAAAATGATAAGGGGGCAAATCTTCAGCGATGAAGGTAACCGGGTTTGCGTGACAGACCGCACTATAAAAAACCAATACAAAAACAGTTAACATCATACGCAAACGCATAAATAATTGTCTTTAAAGCAATACATGAGGCTAGTGTAAATAAAATTAATAAAAAGGTACACGTTAAATGTGTGTTTTAGGTAATCAAATTGTTTAATTATTGTTTTTTATAAATTGACGAGGTGAGCATTGATACCAGCGCTTAAAGGCGCGATTAAAAGAGCTTTGATCATTAAACCCCAACATAGTTGCAATACTGCTTAGCGAATAATGAGGAATATATGTTAACAAACGGCGTTTTTGCTCTCGCTCAAGAAGAGCGGCAAAATTGGTGTTTTCTTGCTTTAGATGACGTTGCACTGTGCGCGGGGTCATATTTAAAGCACTAGCCGTTCTGATCAGTGAACAGTCCTGCAAATCATATTTAGCCATTAAAATATGATTAATTTTTTCTGTTAATAATTGCTGACTTTTAAACTGGGATAGCTGTTGCTCTGACATTTGCTTTAGCACAGCGTTAATCTGGGAGTTATCGGTTTTAAAAGGAAGGGTTAAGTAACTACTTGGAAACTCTACTTGATTAAAGTTAGCGCCAGCTTTTACTGGGCAATTAAACCATTGCGCTAATTGTTGTAACTCACTGTCTGAAAAATGTGCTGTAAAATAAACGCAACTAGGCGAAAGCTGAGGATTAAGCAGTTGGCGTATAACACTTACCCACGCGGTCATATTTCGTAATACGGCTTGTGGACTGCACTGTGGGTCTGCTAACCAGGTTACCTTGCAAAGTGTTTGTTGCTGTTCAAACTCAGCACGCCCTATGTTAGCCACTAAACTGTCGTAGCTCAGTAGTGCAGTAATGGCACTGGCTAGATTAGTACTCGATTCAATTAAATACCCAAGTACACCAAAATCAGCGGTACGTATTTGTTTTCCTAATTCAAACCCGAATAAGGAGTCATTTAGCGTTTGCTGTGCATAACTAAGCAGCGCATTATAGCTTTTTAAGCTAATACGAGGCGCTAATTGTTGTGTTTGCTTATTTGTATATTCATCAAATTCAATGGCAGTTAGTATCTCTTGGCTATCTAATCCTGTGCTTTGAAGATAATCCAAACAGCTAGAAAAGTAATGATCGGCTAAGGTTTTCATTTGTCGCCTAAAGCTAAAAAATAGTCATCTAATCGCAAGTTTGCCATGCAATATTTTTATATGCTAGAGATCTATAAAAATAATATGGGGCACACAATGATTGAGATAAACGTTAAACATAGTGTGGCAGCAACACCTGAACAATTATGCACCTTATTATTAGCGCATGCTGATTTGGGGCGCTTTTTTAATGCGCAGTTTGAAGTGTTAACACCGCAAGACTCAGGTGAAATAAGTGGTGGAAAAGGCACCATTAGACAAATAAAAATGCAAGGTACAACATTTAAGGAGCAAATAATAACGGCCGATAATAGCCACATTTGTTACCGCATTTTAGGGGATAAACCCGTTGCACAGCACCGTGGTGATATTTACTTAAAAGCCAATAATGCTCAGCCATCACTCACCGAGATCAGCTACCATATTCGTTGCATTGCGCCTTTGTGGTTACCCAATTTTATACTGGCTTTTTTTATAAAAAAAGATGTTAGCCAAGCACTTAAAAAAATAGCCAGCTATTTTCAGGAGCAAACGCCATGAGCATTGAAATTATTTTATTGGCACTGAGCCCTATTTTTTTGCTGTTTGTAGGGGTTGAGTTTATAAAATTTAGACGTTACTACGATATAAAAGACAGCTTAGCCAACGCGTTACTTGCTTTATTACATCAAGGCGCTGATGCCATTGCGTTATTATTATTAATGCCGTTTTTTTATTGGTTGTATCAGTTTCGGCTATTTGATATTGAATTGACGCTATTTACTGTATTAGGCGCTTTTTTACTGCAAGACTTTTTATACTATTGGTTTCATCGTGCATCACACCATATTCATTGGTTATGGGCCGCTCATGTAGTGCATCATAGTTCTACTAAAATGAACTTTACCACGGCATTTAGGCAAAGTTTAATGTATCCGCTGGCGGGAATGTGGCTATTTTGGTTGCCGATGATATTAATAGGCTTTGAGCCTGTGATTGTTTTTGCGGTGGTGGCACTTAATTTGGCTTATCAATTTTTTGTACACACGCAAGTGGTAAAAAAGCTCGGTTGGTTTGAAGCATTATTTAATACCCCATCGCATCATCGGGTGCACCACGCTATAAATAATGGCTACTTAGATAAAAACTTCGCTGGCGTTTTAATTATTTGGGATAAATTATTTGGCACTTATGTAGAAGAGGATGAAAACAAGCCCTGTAAATACGGCATTATTGGTCAATTAAACAGTAATAACCCAATCAAAATCACCTTTCATCAGTGGCAGTATTTATTTAAAAGTACCTACCAAGCTAAAGGGTTAAAAGCCAAGTTAAACGTGCTGTTTGGTTACCCAACAAGCTCCGTAAAACCCAGTGATTAAAAGTAATATTGAATGGCTAGTTTAGCCGACGTACTGCTTGTATACCATCGCTGGTTTTTTAGCTCTGTGCGTATAGATAAATTTCGTGACAAAGCGTAATTCCATTTTAATGTTAGATCAGCGTGATTATCTACGTCTGCATCGACAAGCCACATTATATTTGTTGTAAGGGCAAGCTTATGACTATTATTGATTTGCCAAATAACACCAGCTTCTGTGCCAAACCCCGTTGTTAACTTATCCGTTATATCGCCATTGTTAAACTCAACTTGTGCTAATAAATAGCCATGAAGGGTGTTTGGGTTGCCGATTGATTTTCCATAGCCACCTTTAGTAAACCAGCGGCCTTGTTGAAAGTCATTATTTGGCTGTCGATCAAAGCCCATTTTAAGGTTCCATGACCAGCTATCAAAAATCCGGTTATCGGGTGCAAGTGACATTGCATCTAATAGATAAAAATGTTCTAGCTGAGTGTTACCGTTATCTTTTATAGCGCCTTCAATATCAAAAAAGCTAATTTGAGCACCAGGAATAAACCCAGCAGAGGTGTCTAGTAAGTCATGGTATGCGAGGCGATATGCAAAACTTGTTAAATCACTTTGTTGATTATAATGGGTTCTTGCTAGCGTTATTTTAGAAGAACCATGACCTTGCTCTGGAGAGGCTGCAGGTCGATTTGGTTTGGTAAATGGCGAAGCTATTTTATATTTGCTACGCATGAGGAGTAACTTAGCAAGTCGTGGGGCAATTTCTTCACGGTTTAAATTTTTATCGTAAAACTCAAAATTTAACCACTCATAGGCCATTTCTAATATAGCGACCAATTGTGATTCGGAGTAGTTTCGGGTATTGAGTGATCCACCTTGCATAAGCGCTCTTGCATCACTAAGTTGCTCGTCAGTCATTTGAGTAGAATAATGATACAGTTTAGTACCAAACGCAGGACGATAATTAGGTGTTTGTAACAAGTTATTATTTCTAAGTACCGCAACGGTATCAGATGGAATGGCTTGTAAGTCAAATGAGGATGTTAAATTGAGATCGTTTTTTGCCAGTTGTAATAATGCGAGCAGCTGATAAGAGCAGTTTTCATCTATAAAAAAGTAATCAAAAGTGGCTAATTGTAGCTCCCATAGATGTAATAAAATAAGCTTAACTTGCTCCTCGGATAAATTAAGTTTGTATTCCCAAATATCACGAGATTCTAAATCATTATACTCGCGTACTTTTTTATAATACGGCATCAGTGAAAATTTGCCCGGATAGCTACCAATTAAGCCTTTTAATGCATACATTGCAGCATTATCAGAACCATCTGGCTCTGCTGCAAAATTAACGGCAAATGCGAGTAATTCTTTATGCCGAGTTTGATCCTTTGCATCAATACGTAACAAGGTATGGCCAAACATTGATGATGGACTATTCATAAATGCAGTTGGAAAGACTAAAGTAACGCCCTTAGGGTTTATAATTTTTTGCCAAGTTTGTAGATCTGGGCAATTAAGTTCTGGCCAGTTATTTTTTATTTTTGTTTTAAGCCACGTGTAACGTGCAGGAAATTGGCACCGAGTTTGTTGTGTTTGTTGAGGGAGGCTATTATCGCCATTAAATGCGTTAATAGTGGTGTTGAGCTCATCCCTTGGGCTTACCTTTCCTTTAGGGGATAAAAAAAACTTAACACTGTCTACTTCACTTTTCCAACCACCTAGCGTCGTCGGACGATAGTGACCCAGTTTAAGCCAGTATGGATCTGTTGCTAATGTATTAATTTCAATACTTTTAGCGTTTGAGTAAGCACTGAACAGTGCAATTAGTAAAACAAATAATATTTTTTTCATAATCACTAATAAAAGCCGCTAGAGATAAACCCCAGCGGCTTTATTTATACGTATAAAAACCGGCTAATTTAGCTGATTAAGAAAGAGTATAAGAAGCAAGTTTTGCATCACTTGCAATTACAGTGTTTAGGTTTTCTAAAACTGTTTGTGAAGTCACATTTTCAGAAGTGAATACTGAAGAATACTGTGCTTGAGCTAGCGCATTAAACGCTGCTTTATCTTGATCTGCAACGCCCCAAGCTTCAGCTAGAGTAGCTAAAGTTTCGCCTTCACCTTTTGACATATCACGAGCAAGTTGCTCCATGTTACCGTCGATGAATAAAGCAATTTTTTCTGAAGAGGTTACTGTACCAGTACCATCACAACCTAGAGTACCAAAAGTGATACCAAAAGTTTGGTTACCTGATGTACCGTTAGTTGTAGCGCCTAAAATTTTCACGCCTTTACCTTGCTGACCAGCAAATAACATTGAACCAAGACCACAACCAATATCTTGGTCAGCCATTGCATTTGAGAAAGGAAGTAAAGATAGAGCTGCTACTGCGATTAGTTTTTTCATGTTCATAAATCCGTATATGATTATTCTTTATTTAGGGCAAATAAAGTTCGCGGAGGATATTAACAGATATACGTAAAAAATAACAAGGCTAGATATGAAATTATTATAGCGTAGGCGGTTTAGGGTCAGGGCAAGATCACGAACTTTACCTTGACTTAAAAGTATGATCTTATACTCCTTTTTAAGGAGCCCCCATGCCTGATATTCAACTATTTAAATATTTCGAATCAATTGACGACCCTCGCCAGCAG
>NZ_JACJEW010000058.1:0-23143 GCF_014164315.1 Pseudoalteromonas sp. SG44-1 | reverse complement strand
TTCTCGCATTAGGCTCTTTACGTGATAAAGCTAAAAGTTGCTTGGATTTTTCTAAGTTCAATTTAGTAAAAGTAGATAGGTATCAGTGTGCTAATTAGATCACATAATTTGGCAGATTGGTATAAGTATCCATACTCAAACTGCTGTTGTTTTGTTGCGCGGGGCCTAGAGCCTGTTTCAGCCCATAAGCATGTTATTTGATTTTGTTGCCCAAACCGTGCTTCATTTTGAAAGCAAACATCAATGCGACCTAAAAGTAGGTGTCCTGGGGGGCGGAAGGATCGTTTCCATTTGGACTTTTTTAAAAGCCTCTTGGCTTTCTTCTGACTGCTTTGGGTGCTTAGAACGGCTTGTGATCCAGCTAAACCCAAGCTTCTTAAGCAGTTTGTAAATATGATCGGTGTGATACCTTACATTGAACTGCTCATAAATATACTGAGCAATATCTTCCCCCATTAGTCTGCCGCCTTCTGAAGAGCTTGCTGACTGTTTTACATACTCTGACAGTGTGTCCAGTTGTAGTGAGGTTAATATAGCCGAGCGGCCCTTAATCGGTTTGTTGTTCAAGCCAGCAACGCGATTGTTAAGGTAGTTAGAAGTTGCTTGGATTCTTCTAAGTTCAATTTAGTAAAAGTAAATAAGTATCGGTGCGCTAATTAGATCACATAATTTGGCTGATTGGTATTAGTCATAGAGTAACGCTTTTTAGTTTTGTATCTAAATTTTTGGAGCTAGTTTGTAGAGCTATCAAGGATACTTACAACAGCCTCTAAAATTGCAGACTCAAGAATACTGTTAGAAGGAACGTTACTTGGCTTTCCAGCAGTTTTATTATCAAAGCAATCAGGGCTTATGCCTAAATCATCATGATTTGACTTATCAATATAAGCTAAATCAGCCTGTTCCATGCACTTCGCTGAAGCATTATTCGAAGGTGTGCTACATGCTTGTATGAGAGTGCAAAGTAGGCAGGTGCTGGCTAGTTGCCTCACATTCATATTTCAGTGCCATCTAAATTTTGCATAATTATTATACTAAGTAGAGTGTATACACTTTCCACAATTAATTTGTAAATTCTTGTCTTTTTCTTTCAATGCAAAAGTCGCGATATGGGAAAGTTCGTTCTATGGTAATTGGCAAGAGGCTTGATAAACGTTAGTAGATCAAAAACGCCAACTCGAGGTTGGCGTTTTAATTATGAGGCTAAAGTAGCTTATTAAGCTTTAGGTCCTGCATTTTTAATTTCGTCAGATACGTCGTATTTAGCAAAGTTTTCAGTGAAGTCTGCTGCAAGTTTGGCCGCATATTCAGCGTATTTAGCTTTATCTTCCCAAGTATTGATTGGGTTAAGTAGCTCGCTGTTAACGCCTGGTACTGCAACTGGTACGTCTAGGTTTAAAACATCAATATGTTGAGTTTCAACGCCAGCCAGTTTACCTGATACGATTGCATCAACAACAGCGCGGGTAGTTGGAATATCAAAACGCTTACCTGTGCCGTAAGGACCGCCAGTCCAACCAGTGTTAACTAGGTATACCTTGGCGCCAAATTCACGTACACGCTTCATTAGAAGCTCCGCGTATACACCCGCTGGACGTGGGAAGAATGGTGCACCAAAACAGGTTGAGAATGTTGATTCGATATCGCTGGTAGAGCCAATTTCAGTAGAGCCAACTTTTGCTGTGTAACCGCTTAGGAAATGAAACGCTGCCGCTTCTTCGCTAAGGATTGATACTGGAGGTAATACGCCGCTTACATCACAGGTTAAGAATACCACTGCTTTTGGCTCGCCTGCGCGGTTCTCTACTTTGCGTTTTTCAACGTGTTCAAGCGGGTAAGCTGCGCGGCTATTTTGCGTTAGGCTGGTATCATGAAAATCAGGAACGCCTTTGTCATCAAGGACAACGTTCTCTAGGATAGTTCCAAAGCGGATTGCATCCCAGATAACAGGCTCATTCTTTTGTGAAAGGTCGATACACTTAGCATAACAACCACCTTCGATGTTGAATACACTGCCAGGTGCCCAGCCGTGTTCGTCATCACCGATTAAAAAGCGAGTTGGATCGGCGGATAAAGTTGTTTTACCGGTACCAGATAGACCAAAGAATAATGCTGTATCGCCAGCTTCACCTACGTTAGCTGAGCAGTGCATTGGTAGCACGCCTTTTGCTGGTAGTAGGAAATTTTGCACTGAGAACATTGATTTTTTCATTTCACCGGCATAACGCATACCTGCAAGCAATACTTTACGTTGTGCAAAGTTGATAATTACTGTGCCATCACTGTTAGTGCCATCACGTTCTGGGTCACAAACAAATGAAGGTACATTCATTACCTGCCATTGGGGTAAATCAGATGCATTATAAGATTTAGGTTCGATAAACATATTTTTGGCAAAGATATGATGCCATGCAGTTTCTGTTGTAACAACAACAGGTAAATAATGCTCAGGATCAGCGCCTACTTCAAGGTGAGAGATGAAGTGGTCGTTGCTCTGCACATGTGCTTCTACACGTGCCCATAAAGCGTCAAATTTATCTGCATCGAAAGGGCGATTTACATTACCCCATTGGATTTCATTTTCAGTACTTGATTCTTGAACAATAAAGCGATCTTGTGGTGAACGACCAGTACGACGACCAGTGTTAGCAACAAAAGCTCCATTGGCGGCTAAAGTCCCTTCGCCACGACGGATCGCGTGTTCGACAAGTTCAGCTGCAGTTAGATCGACAAAACGAGTAGCGCTTGAAGTCATGTTTATACCTAAATTGTGTGAGATTGAACGGGATAGCTCTGGGGTTCTTGTTTCCCTTTAAGCTGTAATTATAGTAACAGATGGATTAGGGATATTCGAGCTTATCAAAGGCCTAAAAACACATATATTTAGTAAAAAACATGAATAATTTCAATGATACCGGTGTCATAAAAGTAATACAATTCATGACACCGGTATCAATTTTTGGCATAAAAAAACCGCAATAAATGCGGTTTGAATTTTGTTGGTTTTTTGAACGATTAGATTAGTTGAAAATACTTTTCACATCTTGTTCATTAAAAACGTAATCTTTTAAGCAATAATGGCAGCTAATTTTTACCTCACCATTTTCAATAACGTCATCTAATAAAGCTTGTTGACCTATATTAACGAGCGCAGTGATGGTTTTTTCTCTACTACAACCACATTTAAACTGGATTGCTTGCGGCTCGTAAACACGCGGATTGTCTTCATGATAAAGTCGAGTAAGCACAGTGGCAGCATCAAGCTCTAACAACTCTTCAGCTTTAATCGTATTGCTGAGTGCTTCAAGGTGAGTAAAGTCAGTAATCGACTTTTCTTTATTTACAGGTAACACCTGTAGTAGTAAACCAGCAGCTTTAGCATGACCTTGTGTTGTATCAGTTGCAAACCATAGACGTGTTTGTAGTTGCTCTGATTGTGCAAAGTAGGCTTCAAGACATGCTGCTAACGTGTCATGCTCAAGCGGAACTATACCTTGATATCGTTCACCTTTAGTTGGGGTGATTGTCAGTACCATCACACCGTTACCGATTAGTTCCTGGATGGTTGAGCCTGTTACTTCACCTTGCAGGCGGGCAATACCGCGCATATTTTGTTGATGATCACCGTTGATAACCGCATATTTTACCGGGCCATCACCTTGCAGTTGTACTGCTATATCACCTTCAAACTTTAATGTAGCTGTAAGTAGGCAGGTTGCGACCAGTAACTCGCCCAATAAAGCTTGCACTTGCACGGGGTAATTGTGATCGGCAATCATTTCATTATAAGCTTGCTCTATTTGTACGAGTTCGCCGCGGACGTCTAGTTGATCAAATGTATAACGATGAAGTAGATCTTGTTGCATGAGTGGCTTTACCTAACTTGATTTCATTTTTAAAAGTTCGCGTCTTTGCTTTTTATCTGGTTTACGGTCCGGATGAGGAGCAAAAAAGCTATTATTCTTGCGCGCGATGCTATTGGCTTCGCGTTTTTCGATACTTGCATCAGATTCGTGATACAAGGTTTGAGCAATGGGGGCACTTAAGCGTTTATCAAGCAATTTAAGTACAGTGATAACTTTTTCGTCAACTCCTTGAGCAAGTTTGATCACGGCATCTAGTTCGACTATTTTACTAGGTTTAGTGCGCTGGCCATTATAATGTACTTTGCCACCTTGCACCATGTCCCGTGCGATGGCGCGGGTTTTATAAAAGCGTGCAGCCCACAACCATTTGTCTAAACGGATACTAATAGTTTCATCTTTTGACGTGGTATTACGGGTGTTACTTTTTGACACAATTATACTCAATTAAAAGCGCGGCTCTGTAAGGTAAAATTTAGCATGAAACTTACCAACAAAGAAATAGTCGAAGTTTTTTACACTCAGCTTGAACGTTAATTTACCTTGTTTACAAAGTTTAATATTAGTGCGCTTGTTGAATGAAAAATGAAAAGGTACTATAGGCCAGCGATGAAACAGCAAATTAAAATAAGAAACGTCATTTATGGAACAGCGATTACAGCAGCTAAAACATTTAGTAAGTAAATTACCCCACGCTAAATTGAGTTGGGCAATAACGCTTTTAGCCGTTGTTTACATTGCCTTTTTAGCAGCGAAACTATTTTGGCTAACATGGCCAGCCCCGGTTAATTCGAGCCTTTCTCCAAGCTATATTAATAGCGTTACAGGTAAACCTGAACGGGTTAATACGCAATCAATTTTAGCACAAAACTTGTTTGGTAAAGCCGACGCAGCGCCTAAAAAACCAGCAAGCAAACAAACTCAAGTCATTAACAATGCGCCAGAAACTCGATTAAGCATTAATTTAACTGGTATTGTTGCAGTCAGTGGCAATGATCAAACAGGCTTGGCAATTATTGAGTCTCAAGGCCAACAATCAACTTATTTAGTAGATGATGTTGTACAAGGCACTCGCGCTAAGCTTGTTCAAGTATTACCTGATCGAGTAATTTTAGATGTCAGTGGCCGTTTTGAAACGTTAATGCTTGATGGCGTGGATTTTACCAAAACAGTATCAATGCCAGTACTTGCCGAACGTGAAAGTGATGAACCTGAACTCGATGAAGGTCCGCAAATGGACAGTGACCGTCAGATTGATGTAACAGCAAATCAAGAAGTAAAAGAAGCAATTATAGAGACCCGAGAAGAATTGTTAAAAGATCCCGGTAAACTATTTGACTATATTCGCGTATCTCAGGCTATGAAGGATGGTGAGCTTATTGGCTACCGTTTAAGCCCAGGTAAAGACCCTGCATTATTTACGCAGATGGGGTTACAAAATAACGATTTGGCTGTATCGATTAACGGCTATCAATTAACAGATTTAAAACAGGCCATGTCAGCCATTAATGAGCTGCGTAATAGTACCGATGCGAACATTACAATTGACCGTGATGGCGAGCAGATTGATGTGCAATTTAGCCTGCAATAACTTAGCTTTGGAGTTTTAATATAATGGTTCACGCGCTACACCTCAAAAAAATCAGAAAAGGGTTAGCTAAGTACGCAACACTTTTTTTTGTGGCTAGCTTATCTCTATCGGTGTCTGCCGTTGAGTATGCTGCAAATTTTAAAGGGACCGATATCAATGAGTTTATTAATATCGTTGGTAAAAATCTAAATAAGACCGTCATTATCGACCCGAACGTACGTGGTAAAGTAAACGTACGCAGCTATGAATTGATGGATGAAGCACTTTATTATCAATTCTTCTTAAATGTACTAGAAGTTTACGGTTATTCAGCTGTTGAAATGGATAACGGCATATTAAAGATTGAAAAAAGCTCTGATGCTAAAAAATCAAACGTACCGTTAGTCACTGAAGACGACCAAGCGCGCGGTGATATGATGATCACTCGTGTCGTACGTGTAAAAAATGTTAGCGTACAAGAACTAGGTCCATTAGTGCGTCAGTTTAGCGACCAAAAAGATGGCGGTCATGTTGCCAACTTCAACGCTGCAAACGTCATGATGTTGACCGGTCATGCTGCCTCAGTAAACCGACTTGTTGAAATTATTCGCTCAGTTGACCAAGCCGGTGATAAGCGGGTTGATATTGTAAAGCTAAACTTTGCCACCGCTGATGATGTGGTATCTGTGGTTGATAATATTTACAAAGATAGCGGTAAAGGCAGTATCCCCGAATTTTTGATCCCTAAAGTCGTTGCAGATGGCCGTACTAATAGCGTTATTGTCAGTGGCGAAGGCCAAGCAAGAACGCGTGCTATTGAGTTAATTAAACGCCTCGACGGTGAGTTGCAAAGCCAAGGCAACACTAAAGTAATTTACCTTAATTACGCTAGCGCTGAAGATTTAGTGAAAGTGTTGCAAGGGGTTAGCAAAACGCTTGGTGAAGAAGGTCAAGGTGGGGCAACTAAAACCCGTAGCCGCAACCAAAACGAAACCAGTATCGAAGCTCACCCTGATTCAAACTCATTGGTCATTACTGCTCAACCTGACACTATGCGTTCATTGGAGTCAGTGATTGAACGGCTTGATATTCGCCGTGCTCAAGTACTCGTTGAAGCAATCATTGTTGAAGTAATGGAAGCTGATGGGATTAACTTTGGTCTGCAATGGATTTCAGAGCAAGGCGGTATGATGCAGTTTAATAACGGCACAACCGTTCCTGTTGGTTCTTTAGCTGTAGCTGCTCAGCAAGCTCGTGATAAAACAATTACTGATAGCGTTGTAGGCACTGACAATGCAGTAGTTACTCCTATTAAGAAAACTGTAGAAGGTGATCTTGGCCCGTTAGGTAAGTTGTTAGGGGGTATCAATGGATTGGCCATGGGGATTGTTAAAAACGACTGGGGCGCGATCATTCAAGCAGTCTCTACCGATACTAACTCAAATATTCTTGCTACGCCTTCGGTTACCACCATGGATAACGAAGAGGCATCGATGATTGTCGGTCAAGAAGTGCCGATCATTACTGGCTCGCAAACGGGTTCTAATAATTCAAATCCATTCCAAACAGTAGAGCGTCAAGAGGTGGGTGTAAAACTTAAAGTAACGCCACAAATAAATGATGGTTCAGCTGTACAGTTAACCATTGAGCAAGAAGTATCTGGCGTGAGTGGTACTACTTCGGTGGATATATCTATTAATAAACGTGCCATTAAAACCACGGTTATGGCTGATGATGGCGGCATGGTTGTGCTTGGTGGTCTAATTGATGAAGACGTGCAAGAAAGCGTATCAAAGGTACCAATATTAGGTGACATTCCTATCCTTGGTCACTTATTTCGCTCAACCAGCACCAGCAAGCGTAAACGTAATTTAATCGTGTTTATTCGCCCAACCATTATTCGTGATGGTATTAAAATGAATAAATTAAGCCACAGTAAATATAACTTTATCCGTGGTGAGCAGTATAAACAAAAAGAAGATGGTATTGATTTAATGCCTCTAACCGATGTGCCAATCCTACCTGAGTGGAATGATGCATTAGTATTACCGCCAACGTATGAAGAATACTTAAGACAGCAAAATACAGATGAGCGCAATAATGACTGATGCAATCACTGAGATCACCGCAGAGCCCTCACAGCCGCTAAATAATAGCGAGCTGATGACCAGTAACGATTTAGTTGAACTGCCTAATAAGCGGCTACCATTTTCATATGCACGACGTGCAGGCATGTTATTAAGTAAAAATAACGATGACCGGGTGGTTTTCTATCGTGGTGAGCTTAATATTGATGCATTGTTAGAAGTGCGCCGTATTGCTGGGCATGGCTTTACGCTTGAACACTTAGCTGATGACAAGTTTGAGTTGTTATTAGAGGCATCGTATCAACGCGATAGTTCTGAAACCCAGCAAATGATGGAAGACATAGGTAACGAAGTTGATTTATTTTCACTGGCTGAAGATATGCCGCAAACGGAAGATTTGCTTGCCGGAGATGATGATGCACCAATCATTAAATTGATCAATGCGATGCTCAGTGAAGCGATTAAAGAAGGCGCGTCAGATATTCACATCGAAACCTTTGAGCAAGAGCTAGTGATCCGCTTTCGGGTTGATGGCGTGCTTAAAGAAGTGTTAAAGCCGAATCGTAAACTCGCTTCATTGCTAGTTTCGCGTATTAAAGTAATGGCGAAACTCGATATTGCAGAAAAGCGTATCCCGCAGGATGGTCGTATTAGTTTGCGTATCGCAGGACGTGCCGTTGATGTTCGGGTATCAACCATGCCATCAAGTTTTGGTGAGCGGGTTGTACTGCGTTTACTTGATAAAAATAACGCGCGTTTAAATCTTGAAGATTTAGGTATGACGCTGCGCAATCGTGAATTGTTCTCTGATTTGATCAGTAAACCGCACGGAATTATTTTGGTGACCGGTCCAACTGGTTCTGGTAAAAGTACCACGCTTTATGCGGGCATGAGCCAAATTAACTCTCGCGATCGTAATATTTTAACGGTTGAAGATCCAATCGAGTATGAAATCCCAGGTATTGGTCAAACTCAGGTAAATACTAAAGTTGATATGACCTTTGCCCGAGGCTTACGGGCAATCTTACGTCAAGATCCTGATGTAGTAATGGTTGGTGAAATACGTGACCTTGAAACCGCACAAATTGGCGTGCAAGCCTCACTTACAGGTCACTTAGTGATGTCGACATTGCATACCAATACCGCAGCAGGTGCTATCTCTCGTATGGAAGATATGGGGGTTGAACCCTTCTTACTGTCATCTTCTTTGTTAGGGGTGTTATCGCAGCGTCTAGTGCGAACTTTATGTAAGAGCTGTAAAGAAGGTCATGTTGCAGATGAGCGCGAGTGTGAATTGCTCGGCGTACCATTTGTAAATCCGCCGACTATTTACCGAGCCGTTGGCTGTGAAGAGTGTAACTTTAATGGTTACCGTGGTCGTACCGGTATTCATGAATTACTGGTAGTTGATGAAACTGTTCGCGAACTTGTTCACAGTGGTAAAGGTGAGCAAAGTGTTGAAAAGTACATTCGCAAACATACCCCAAGTATTCGCCAAGATGGCTGTAGTCGCGTGTTAGCCGGTAAAACCACCCTTGAAGAAGTATTACGTGTAACGCGTGAGGAAGGTTAACAATGGCAGCATTTGAATATCGCGCGCTCGATGCTCGCGGCAAAGAGAAAAAAGGTATTCAAGAAGCGGATACCGCGAAACAAATTCGCCAATCATTACGTGAACAAGGTCTTACGCCGCTCGAAGTTGTGCCCGCCGCAGAGGGGGATAAACAAGTTAAAGGTGAAAAAAGCTCGCCATTTGGCAGCTTTTTTAAAGCGAAAATATCTACCTCAGATCTCGCTTTGATCACTCGCCAACTCGCTACACTCATTCAATCGGCGTTACCGGTTGAAGGGGCGGTAATGGCGGTGGCTGAGCAGTGTGAAAAGCCGCGTATGAAGCGTATGTTAATGTCGGTGCGTTCAAAAGTTGTTGAAGGTTATACCTTGGCTGATGGCATGTCTGAGTTTCCACATGTATTTGATAATTTATACCGCGCTATGGTAGCTGCGGGTGAAAAATCAGGTCACTTAGATGCTGTATTGAACCGTTTAGCCGATTACACGGAACAACGTCAACACATGCGTAGTCAAATCACACAAGCGATGGTGTATCCGGTGATATTAGTAATATTTGCCATTGGTATCGTTTCAATATTACTAGGTACTGTAGTGCCTAAAATATTGAAGACATTTGAAAAGTCAAAGCAGGTTTTACCTTGGACGACTGAATGGGTAATGGCTGCTAGTAACTATGTGCAAAATTATTGGTTCATTACTTTGGTGTTATTTACCGCGACAGTGATTGGTGTTAAACATGCGCTAAAACAGCCTAAGATCCGCTTTTGGTATGATTCGAAAATTTTGATGATGCCGGGCATTGGCAAAGTTGCTCGTAGTATTAATACCGCCAGATTTGCTCGTACACTGAGTATCTTGTCATCAAGTTCAGTGCCGTTACTCGAGGGAATGCGTATTTCTGGTGGCGTATTGATCAACGAGAAAATTAAAAAAGCAGTGGCGGATGCCGCAACCCGCGTTAGTGAAGGGGCAAGTTTAAGAGCGTCCTTACAACAAACAAAATTATTCCCACCGATGATGCTGCATATGATCGCCAGTGGGGAGAAATCAGGTGAGCTCGAGCAAATGCTAGAGCGTGCTGCAAACAATCAAGACCGTGAATTTGAAACCATGGTAAATGTCTCGCTAAAACTCTTAGAGCCTGCGATGATAGCGTCCATGGCGGTTATTGTATTGTTTATCGTAATGGCCATATTACAACCTATTATGGCAATGAATAAAGCGATTGGACTTTAACTATTTTAGGGATTTCGTAATGCATTTTTACCGTGTTACGATAGTTAATTATTAAGAACAACAGAGGTATGTACGTGAATAAACAAGCAGGTTTCTCATTACTCGAAGTTATGGTGGTACTGGTTATCATTGGCATGATCATGTCAATCGTGGCACCCAATATTATGGGTCAGCAAGAAGAAGCGGCACTTGATAAAGCGCATCTTGATATTCAGCAGCTTGAAGATGCTATGAGTCTTTATAAATTAAAGAACAAAGCGTACTTAACCACTGAGCAAGGCCTTGAAGGGTTAGTGACTAAAACTAGCGTAGAGCCAGTACCAAAGCGTTTTCCTGAAGGTGGCTTTATTTCTAAATTACCAGAAGATCCATGGGGAAATCCGTACCAGTTAATCAGCCCAGGTGAAGTTGGTAAATTTGATTTGTTTTCAATGGGACCCGATGGCGAAGTGGGTACTGATGACGACATTGGTAACTGGGATGAAGAAAAATAATAATGCATCTTAGTATAAAGGCGTTTTTATACCCAGCACCGAGCTTAGCATGATATTAAGTCGGACTAAGTTGCGCCTTGCAAAGCTAAAGTCACCGATGCGTGGCTTTAGCTTAATTGAAATTTTGGTTGTGCTGGTGGTGATCGCCTTCGCCACTAAAATGGTGGTATATAGTCTTGATGGCGGTGTTGAAGATGAATTGGACAAACAAGCACTGAGACTGCATACCACCATTAATATGGCTTCTGAATTTGCAATCTTAAATCAGCTTGAATTAGGTTTTCAGCTTGATAAAGATACCTTAGAGTTTTTAGTGTTTGATGGTGAAAAATGGATCACCTTCGACCGAGAAAAGCTGTTTGCGCCGATGACTGTTGATGAACGTCTTAAGTTGACACTTAATCTAGAAGATCTCGCATGGGCTCAAGATAATCTACTCGAGCAATCCAATTGGCGCGAGTTAATGAGTGGCGGTGATGATGATAGCTTACTCGAATTGCAAAAAATGAAAATCCCGCAAGTGCTAATTTTATCTTCTGGTGAGGTGAGCGCATTTCAACTTATCTATGAATTAAAAGATGAAAAAGAACCTGTGTATTTCATCGAAGGGGAATTTTCCGCACCGGTTAACTTACGCAGAGAGCCAGAATAATGTATCGCAGGTCTAAAGGTTTTACTTTACTTGAGGTTATGGTGGCGCTGAGTATTTGCGCCATGGCTGGGATTGCCGCCATGCAAGCGACAGCTGAGCATATTAATCATTTATCAAGCCTTGAAGAGCAAACCTATGCCTCTTGGGTGGCTGAGAATGTAATGATTGAACAGCGTACTCTCGGCGATAAGTGGCAAGGCAAAAATGGCGCAAAAGGCACGGAAACAATGGCTGGTATAGAATGGTATTGGCGTCAAGATACCGAAGCGACAGCAGATAAAAGTTTTGTAAAAGTGACTATTAATGTATTTAGCGATGAAAAGTTAGAGCACTCGGTTTATGAGCTCATCAGCTATTTAAATAAAGGTAGCAAATAAGTGAAGCAGCGCGGTTTTACACTATTAGAAGTGATGGTAGCGCTGGGGATTTTAGCATTCGTCGTGTTAGCTACTCACCAAATTCTTGATTCGACCACCAAAGCGAAAGATGCATCAGACGAAAAAATTGCAGAATTGAATGGTTTGCAAACGACCTTTAGGTTAATGGATCAAGATTTCAGCCAAATGACTAAACGTGCCGTGCGCAATGAAGCCGGTGATGTGCAAGAACAATATCTACTTGCTGGGCGTTACACCATTAATAGCCAGTATGATGGTATTGCCTTTGTGCGAGATGGCTGGGTTAACCCAATTAATTTATTACCGCGCTCAGAGCTACAAGCGGTGGGTTATCGTGTTATTGATGACAACCTTGAGCGTATATATAGGGTCTATGTTGATCAACTCGATAATCTTGAGCCGCGAGTGCAAGTTATTCTTAAAGATATCGAAGATCTTAAATTTGAATTTTTAGATGAAAAAAATGAATGGCAAGAGCAGTGGCAGGGCAAGTCATTGCCAAAAGCTGTGGCGGTCACATTGCAACAAATTGATGAAGAACCAATAAGACGCGTTTTTTTAGTACCGGGTAATGGAAAGATGGGAGGTTTAAATGAACCATAAATCCCAACATGGCGCCGCGCTTATAATTGTCTTATTTATTGTTGCCTTGGCATCAATTTTAGCCGTAGAGATGAGTGCTAACTTGCTTGTTCAAGTTCAAAAAAGTACCAACATACAAGGCCATCAGCAAGCCAAGTGGTATGCCTATGCAGCAGAAGAGCTGGCTATTAAAGCGTTATTACAAAGCAAAAAAGATGACCCTGAAAAAACCACTTTAAAACAAATTTGGGCGCAACAAGGCGATATTCCTTATCCGGTCGATAATGGTACCTTGCAAGGCAAGATCACGGACTTACAGGCTTGTTTAAATCTCAATGCATTACGTGTTAAAGCGCCACAAGCGGGTAGTACTGATAAAACCAATCCTGCGCACACCGCGTTATTAGCGCTATTAGAAAATATTGAGGACTTGCCAGCAGAAGAGTCGGAAGAAGCCATGGCTGACAGTGTTTACGACTGGCTCGATGAAGATAGTATTACTTATCGTTCTGGCGCTGAAGAAGATGAGTATTTATCGCGTAAATCACCATATATGACAGCGAATAGTTTTTTTGCATCAAGCTCAGAGCTGCGTTTGGTTAAAGGGTTTAATCCATTAGTGATGGAAAAAATATTGCCATACGTATGCGTGATCCCAGGTAGCGAACTGTTAGCAATTAATGTCAATACAATCGCTCCTGAACAGGCATTATTATTGAGTGCATTGATTGATGGTTTGAGTGAGTCAGGTGCGCAAAGTGTGCTATCAGTCCGGCCAGAAGAAGGCTTTAATAATATTGAAGAATTTTTTGAACAAGTAAATCAACAAGGGGCTCAAAATGTTAAGTCTGTTGAAAAACTGTTCACCATAAATAGCGAATATTTTAAACTACAAGCGCAGGCTAAATTTGTCGATCTGCGTTTTTCGATGACCACATTACTGCATGCCAAAGATGGCGAAGTAACTATACTGGCGCGAAAATTTGGAGGCGTACAGTGACAGAAATACTGTTGATCCGCACGGGTCAAACTCAACAAGAAAGTATTAATTGGCTGATTTACTCACCATTAGAACAAGAAATAATTGCCAGTGGCGGATTGCCGAACGCTGAGCAACTGAGTGAGTTAGTTGAAAAAGCACAGAATCGTGAAGTTGTGGTATTACTGCCATGTGATCAGGTGCAACTAAAAACCGTAATCCTGCCGACCAAATGGAATCGTAAGCTTGAGCAAGCGCTCCCATATATGCTTGAAGAAGAGATTGCATGTGACGTAGATGACTTATTTATCGCGATTGCTGAGCCTACTATGGTCGGTGACAAGCACGCCATTAAAGTTGCCATGACTGACCGAGAATGGTTTGAAACTTGGTTAGCTGTATTTGCTGAACATGGAATTGAAGTGTTCAAACTGTTACCCGATGCATTATTGCTTCCTACTGCGGAACATGAGGGATTAAGCGTTATTGAGCTTAATAACCAATGGTTATGTAAGCAAGGATCATGGCGGATCAGTGCTGTAGAGCAAAGTTGGTTGGCTGAGTATTTAACTGCTTTAGGTCACCCTGATGTTGCACATTACAGCCCCGCCTCGCAATTTCCAGAAACGGTTAATCTTACGGCGCATACCGATGCTTATGATTTACCGCTGGCGTTATTTGCCAAACAATTACCTGAGATAAAATTCAATCTTCGCCAAGGCCAATATCAACTGAAAAAGAAAAGCGCATTATGGTGGGCGTATTGGCAAGGTGCCGCCATTGCAGCGAGTGTCGCGTTAGTTGGCTCTGTGGCAGTAAAAAGTCTTGAATTGTATCAGTTAAATAGTGAGCTTGAAGTCGCTAAAACACAAGTGGTTGAGCGCTATCAAACGGCCTTTCCGGGGAAAACAGTTCGTCCGCATTTGATTAAAAACCAAATTCAGGGTGAATTGGCTAAATTAGAGGGTGGCAGTAGTGCCGGCTTCCTAGATTTAACGAATGAGCTGGTGGGTGTATTTAGCCAAGTGCAAGAGTTTACTCCTGAGACATTGCGTTATGATCAACGCCGCAATGAGCTTAGAGTTCGTGCTCGCGGAAAAGATTTTCAAACCTTTGGCAAAGTTAAAGCAATTCTTGAACAACGCGGATTAACTGTAGACCAAGGCTCATTAAATAATGATGGCGACTTTGTAGTCGGTGAAATAAAACTACGAGGTGCTGCATGAAACAACAACTTTTAAAACATTGGCGTGGCTTAAAAGAGCAAGAGCAACAGTTGGTGATGGTCGCTGGTGTTATTTTTGTTATTTTTATCTTAGTTATGGGTATTTTTAGACCACTAAACAACGCGATAACTGAAGCTGAAAAAAACCAAGTTAAACAGCAAGAATTATTAGCGTGGGTTGATAACAGTATTGTTAAACTCAAAGCGGGTAGTGCGCGTGCTGTTACAAGTGACCAAAACTTGAGTCAAATAGTTAATGCTAGCCGCGCTCGCTACGATATAACCATAAGCAAAATGCAGCCTAGCGATAATTCATTAAGATTAACTATCGACTCGGTACAGTTTAATAAGCTCATAGAATGGCTTGATGAACTGGTAAACACTAAAGGCGTATTGATTGAAAATTTAGATCTCAGTCGCGATGATAAACCAGGCTACGTGCGCGTTAGCCGACTGGTATTAGAGAAGTAAAGAATGAAAAAAATAGCGATTCTTATAGTAATATTTTTCTTCGGTTTTATCTTTTTTGCACTATTAAAAACGCCAGCTGCAGTTGCGTTTAATTTAGCAAATCCTTATCTACCTAAAGATCTGCAAATAGGTAAAGCATCGGGTAGCATTTGGCAGGGTAGAATCATGCAGCTGCGCTATCAAGATGAACAGATTAATAATTTAAACTGGGATATTTCTGGTTGGGCATTATTCACCGGACAGCTTACAGGCAGTGTAAAGTTTGGTGATCCGCGACAGACCAGTGAACTGTCAGGACGCGGTGACTTTAGTTATGGTTTGCTTGATCAAGTAGTTGCATTAAATGATGCTACATTGCGTTTGAGTGTTGAACGTGCGATGCAGCGTTTGCAGTTGCCATTACCTATTAATGCTAAAGGCAGAGTAATTGTTGAGTTAGATGAATATCTCTCAGGAGCGCCTTATTGTGATGCATTAAAAGGTGAAATCGCCAGTCCAAACATCGATGTGCAAGGATTGTCTGGCTGGTTTAGCGTTGGTCCATTAAGTGGCAAGTTAAGCTGTAAGTCGGGCGATATAGCCGTGTTAGTTGATCCTGAAAACCGCTTAGGCTTAGCGGCTGATGCAACCTTAAAAGCAAACATGGACTTTAAAGTGGCTGGATATATCAAGCCAGAAGCATCACTACCAAAAGAAGTACAAGATGCCGCCAAATTTTTAGGCCGTGCAGATAGTGATGGCCGTTATCCATTAAATTTTTAAACAAGGCTGAATTGTTTTATGCAAATTCCTGAATTTACACAGCAACATGGCCAGCAGTTAAGTACGTATTTAGCGAGCCGCAATGGCGCCATGACATTTGTGCAGAGCCAAGGTTACTTATTTGCGGTTATTTGCTCTCCTGAGCCATTAGACGTACACGAGTGGCTTGAGCAGATAGTGCCAGATGCACACGGCCAGCTAGAAGAACAAACATTATTTGCATTTATGGCTTTGTATCATCAGATCAGTGAGCAAGTTTATGAAACAGGTTTTAAGCTCCCTGTAAGTTTACAGGTGAGTGATCAAGACGACAGCTACCTAGATTTGCATGAATGCCAGCAATGGTGTCAGGGTTTTGTTCAGGGAGCACAGGTGTATATTGATAAGCTAATGCAAGCTGATGCACTGACAACAGACTTAACTAATGCATTGCAAACCGCTTACGCCAGTTTAGGCTTTTTTGCTTTAGAGCCCCAGCTTATCACAACAATTGCCCAGCAAAATCAGCTTAGTGAAATACAACTATGCCAGCAACAGTATGAACTAATGGGAGATTTTGCATTAGGATTTGCTGAGTTAATAGAAATTATCGCGGTGCAAAGTGGTTTGTACGCAGATGAAGAAGATGGTTGGAGTTAGCATTATGCTAAATCCAACACAATTTCAGTACAGCCCTTAGGGCATTTAGCAACCCCTTGGCCGGGTTGCTGAGTCTTTAAATCTAACGTTAATATGCCTTGGCATACTTCACATTTAACCGTTTGCCCTTTCGCCAGCTTCTTCAGTAGGTTTTTATGTTGGTTAAACGATGCGCTGCTTTTTTTTGTTAAAGCTGAAAAATCCACTATTTACCTCTGCGCTCAGCCAATGATGTTGAGACGATGTCACACACTGTATTTAAACGATCTTCATAAAAATATAAGTTGAGATCTTTACTGCGGCAGTAACGAGTATGGAATAGCTGCAGCTGTTCATCAGTTTGCATGGTTTCTTCTAAATACTCTAACTCGCTTTCTGAAAGTGTTAGTTCTGACTTGATGCGGTTTTTTGCCATGCTCGCAGCGGGTCCACGGTTAATGTTGCTAGCACTACTTAATAGCCCTACACCTTCTCCTAATAACTTTTCTCGAGGTTCTTTTATCATTGGATGATCAATTGTGAATAACGCAAGTATCACTACAACTAGTACAAGGAATTTTTTCATATGTGAGTAAACTTTGATCTGAACGGGTACGAATTAGGCACCAGTGTAATAAAATGCCCCTTTGTAAAGCAAGCAAGTTAGGTGAATAAATTATTATCAATGAATATCAGCTTTTTTGAGGAGAGTTGGTATAATGACAGAGAACAATTAGATTTTTCAGAAATCTCTGAACTTTTACAGCACAGTAGTTCAGTTTGCACTATTTTTAAATGTAAGCTTAGTTGTTAGCTATCTAAATAGCGTTATATGATTGTTTGACTTTCATTCTCCAAGCGGCGTTGAGGAACTTCGATGGACAAGCAAATAAAAGTAAAAAATATTCCTAGTGAGGTCAAGATCGAAAAGCCCGATCTCTATGCTCAACAGGATAGATTTAATCCCCGCAATCGCATTTATGTACGTGCGGTTAAAGGGTTACATCAACTATTAAGACAGCGCATTGGTTTTCTTGGTATGTTGGCGTTCATGGCGCTGCCATGGATAAACTTTAATGACCAACAAGCTGTGTTATTTGACCTCATTGGTCAAAAATATAACATTTTTGGGCTAACTCTATGGCCACAAGATTTTACTATTCTTGCTTTTATTCTGATGCTTGCTGCATTCGCGTTATTCTTAGTGACCACCTTTTACGGTCGGGTATGGTGTGGCTATACGTGCCCGCAAACAGTCTGGACGTTTATTTTTATTTGGTTTGAAGAAAAGTTCGAAGGGACAGCGAATCAACGCAAGAAGCTTGATCAGCGACCAATGGACTTTGATAAATTTTGGCGTAAGACAGCCAAGCATACAGGTTGGATAGCTTTTTCTTTATACACCGCACTTACCTTTGTTGGTTATTTCACACCTATTCGTCAGCTGTTACCGGATTTTGTTACTTTTGATGTAGGTGGCTATGCGCTGGTTAGCATTATCGTATTTACTGTATGTACTTATGGTAATGCTGGTTGGATGCGCGAAATTATGTGCTTGCATATCTGCCCGTATTCGCGCTTTCAATCTGCAATGTTTGATAAAGATACCTTCACAGTAAGCTACGATGAAAAACGTGGTGAAAATCGTGGGCCACGTAGTCGTAAACAAGATCGAGAAGAGCTTAGCTTAGGTGACTGTATTGACTGTAATTTGTGCGTACAAGTATGCCCAACAGGGATCGATATTCGCAATGGCCTGCAAGCTGAATGCATTAACTGTGGCGCCTGTATCGATGCCTGCGACGGAGTAATGGATAAGATGAATTATCCGCGCGGGCTTATCTCATATACCACTGAGCGTAACCTAGAAACGCCAGAGAATAAAACCAATCCTCTGCGCGCTAAGATTATTGGTTATATTGTTATATTAGTGGTGCTCAGCGCAGCGCTGGTAACGAATATTGTAATGCGTAAGCCAATGGACTTAGATATTATTCGCGATCGAAATCAACTCTATCGAGTCGATTTTAATGGGCTTGTCGAAAATACCTACACACTTAAAGTGATCAACAAAGCACAATACGAGCAAACCTTTAATATTAAGGTGGCAGGACTGGAGAACTTTAAGTACATAGGTAAGCAAACTTTTACCGTGCAAGCGGGCGAATCGCACAACGTGCCATTATCATTGGTGATGGATCCGTATGATTTGAAAGCGCCTATGACCGAGTTTAATTTTGTATTATCGCCAGTGGACAATCCAAGTTCACAAATTTCGCAGCCGAGTAACTTCTTTAAAGCGCGATAGTTAAGTACACTGATAACAAATAAAAAGCGGGATTTTCCCGCTTTTTTTATAATTGATGAGAATTATGAGTAAATTTAGTTTTGTTGACCTCACCCCAGATTCGATTTTAGATGCGGTCGAAAGTATTGGTATTTACGCAGAGTCTGGCTTATTAGCACTGAATAGTTACGAAAACCGTGTCTATCAATTCAAAGCTGAAGATGGCCTACGTTATGTGGTGAAATTTTATCGTCCCGAGCGCTGGAGTAAGGCACAAATACTCGAAGAGCATAGCTTTGCATTTGAATTGGCTGATGCTGAAGTGCCTGTAGTTGCGCCGATACAGCGTAATGGCGAAAGCTTATTTGAGCATAATGGTTATCTATTTACTTTGTTCCCAAGTGTCGGGGGGCGCATCTTTGAAGTTGATAATCTTGATCAGTTAGATGTGTTAGGACGCTTGATTGGTCGGATGCATCAAGCAGCTAAAGCGAATGTTTTTAGCGAACGTCCGGTCATAGGGTGTGACGAGTATCTAGATACAGCTAAAATTCAGTTACAAAACAGTAATCTGGTGCCTAGCAGTTTAACTACTGCGTTTTATACTATTTTAGATATGGTGATCGCTAAAACGAAATCGCTTTACCAGCAGGTGGATACTATACGTTTACATGGTGATTGCCATGCCGGTAATATTCTGTGGGCCGGTGATGCGTTGATGTTTGTTGATTTGGACGATAGTCGTCAAGGGCCTGCGATTCAAGATTTATGGATGATGCTCAGTGGCGATCGAAACAATCAACTGTTACAGTTAGATACCTTAGTGGCTGCCTATGAAGAATTTTGTGATTTTGATCACACTCAACTCAAATTAATTGAACCATTACGCGCAATGCGTATGATTCATTATATGGGGTGGCTAGCTAAACGTTGGGAAGATCCGGCATTTCCGCGGAACTTTTCATGGTTTGCTGATGACAAATACTGGGAGCAACAAATTTTAGCGCTGAAAGAGCAGTATTCTGCACTTCAAGAGCCGCCGCTGAAGTTGCTGCCTAACTAATTATTAAAAATATCTGAAACGAGAGTCCAATGCTTAAAAAACTAAAATTGAGTTTACTACTGCTATGTTTACCTTTTGCTGCGATGGCCGCAGATTTTAAAGCTGGTGAGCACTATGACGTACTAAAAATTGAAAAAAGTAAAACCTCACAAGTAACAGAGTTCTTTTCATTTTATTGTCCGCACTGTTTTAAGTTTGAAGCTGTAGCTAAAGCAATGGAAAAAAGCTTGCCTGCAGGTACTGAGTTTGTAAAAAACCATGTCAACTTTTTAGGTGGTTTAGCGCCAGAAGTGCAAAGTAATTTGAGCTATGCGTATATCATCGCTAAACAGCATAACAAAGGTGAGCAAGTTGCAGATCAAATGTTTGACAGCATTCATATAAAACGTGCTCCACTCAATAACATTAAAGACGTTAAAGCATTACTTGCAGTAAATGGTATTGATAACGATACCTTTGATAAAGATATTGCCAGCATGCCAGTGATTGCGGCGGAAAAAGCCATGCAAGACAAGCAAAATAAGTTTTCACAAATGGGAGCCTTAACCGGTGTACCAACGTTTATCGTTAATGATAAATACAAAATCAATATCAATACCATCAAGAGCCAAGAGCAGCTTGATGAGTTAGTTGCCTTTTTATTACAACAATAAGCTATTAAAACAATAATTTTTGGAGTTTTTACCGATGATCAAATTAGTTAAAGCAGGACTAATAGCGTTGACGCTTGGGTTTGCTACAAACGCCGCCGCGATTCAATATGACGAAGGGACGCATTATGAAACGATTGATGCACGCGCAACTAAAAAGCCAGAAGTTAAAGAATTCTTCTCATTTTACTGCCCACACTGTAATGTTTTTGAATCAATTGTTGCTGAATTAAAGCCGCTACTAAATGAAGGTATTACTTTTAAGAAAAGCCATGTTGACTTTTCGGGTCCGCGTAACTCAGAAATTCAAACGATGTTAGCACAAGCTTACGCTACGGCAACTGTATTACCACAACAAGATGCACTAATTAGCGCTATTTTCAACCATATCCATGGCAAGCGAGCAAACATCAATGAGCTTGCTGATATGAAAGATATCTTTGTTGCTCAAGGTGTAGCTGCTGATGATTTTGATAAGTTTTACAACAGCTTTACAGTAAGAACCAAGGTATCCAAAATGAAGCGTGATCAAGAATATTTTAAACAAAAAGGTGCTTTGAAAGGTGTGCCTACCTTTATTGTAAACGGTAAGTACCGTGTTATTGTTGGTGGTGATTCAGGTATTAAAGATGCTAAAAGTATGGCTGATCTAATTAATTACTTAGCTGCTAAATAGAGCGGTTTAGTGTTTATTGTAAAAAAGCTCCGTACGCGGAGCTTTTTTGTTGCAGGTGGTAAGAAATGCATAAAATACTGGTTTCAAGTTGCTTACTTGGTGCTCCCGTGCGCTACGATGGTAGCGGACAACAGTTACTCCATCCGCAGCTAATCGCATGGCAGCAGCAGGAACGTATAGTCGCTTTTTGTCCTGAGATTGCTGGTGGTTTATCCACTCCTAGAGATCCTGCTGAAATCGTCAACGGTAAAGTGATTACCAATACTGGTGATGATGTGACACCGGAATTTCAGCTAGGTGCAAAACAAGCATTACGCCTTTGCCAACAGTACAATATTCGTTTTGCGCTATTAAAGGAATCAAGTCCTTCTTGTGGTCGTAATACAATTTACGATGGCTCGCACAGTGGTATTAAGGTGATTGGAATGGGATTAACGGCTTCGCTATTAGAAAAGAATGGTATTAAAGTCTTTAGTGAGCAGCAAATGCCAGCGCTAGTAAAAGCACTGGCATAGATACTTTACAATTTACGTTGTAAAAATACCCCTGATTCAATGTGGTGGGTATATGGAAATTGGTCAAAAATCGCAAACCGTTTAACTTCATGAGTGCGAGTTAGGTGCTCTAAATCACGCTCAAGCGTATCAGGGTTACATGAGATATAAATAATACTCTCGTAGTTAGCCACCAAATCACATGTTAGTGTATCCATGCCTGCGCGCGGCGGATCAACTAAAATGGTCTGACAATCATAGCTGCTTAAGTCAATCCCTTCTAAACGTGAGAAGGTTCGTTCGCCTTTCATAGCTTGAGTAAACTCTTCGCTCGACATACGAATGATATCTAAGTTAGTTACGTTATTTTTAGCAATATTATACTGCGCTGAGTGTACTGACGATTTAGAAATTTCGGTTGCTAATACACGATTAAACGAACCAGCTAAGGCAATTGAAAAGTTACCGTTACCACAATAGAGCTCTAGTAAATCATTTTTTAGTGGTTTACATAAGTCTTGTGCCCACTCCAGCATCTTAATGTTTACTTTAGCATTTGGCTGCGTAAAGCTGTTTTCAACTTGTTGGTAAATAAGTTGCTGGCCATTAACTGTTAAACGCTCAGTAACAAAATCATCACCGAGTACTTCTTTTTGTTTGCGAGCACGCCCAATAAAATCAATTTTAAAGCGCTCACTCAATGATTCTTTTAGTGACTTGATAGCTGCTAGCCATTCTTCGTCGAGTGGTTTGTGATAAAGCAGACTCACTAAAATCTCACCGCTTAAACTAGAAAGATAATCTATTTGGAATAATTTACGACGCAAGACTTCACAGCCTTTAAGATTATCGATCATTGCCTGCATTACTTCCCCAATTAGCGGCGCTGCAGGGTCAAACACATCGACTCTGATTTTGTCTTTGGTGGCTTGATCAAACATAATGTGAAATAACTCATCGCCATCGTGCCATACTCTAAATTCAGCGCGTTGACGGTAATGAATTGGCTCAGAGGCAAAGACTTCTAATTGTTCAACACCAAAGCGTTGGAATTGCGCAATGATACGTTGCTCTTTTTCATTTAACTGTGCGTCGTATCCTGTTGTATCGATCTTTATAACCGCCATTACCTACTACCTTATTTCATTATGCTGTTTATCGGCGCTATTGTAGGGGGCAGGGATTATTTGTCTAGGGTCTGTTTATCTTTCTAGGTTAATTTTGCAGCTGTGCGTTTGGTTTTTAGGCAAGGCAGAGCCTATGTAGTGTGGTTATTCCCCATAAATAGGCGATAACGTAGCATAAATGCCAAACGCGCGCTGCCCGAAGGGTTCTGCCTAGGGGCGATTAACTCTTTGTTACTTACATGGATGTAAGTAAGGGGCGTGAGCAGGACGCGGAAGCTTTGCTCAATTTTTACTTAGCCCACTAGGTTACAAATCTCGCGCCGTGATTAAATCG
>NZ_JACJEW010000057.1:0-23637 GCF_014164315.1 Pseudoalteromonas sp. SG44-1 | reverse complement strand
TTCTCGCATTAGGCTCTTTACGTGATAAAGCTAAAAGTTGCTTGGATTTTTCTAAGTTCAATTTAGTAAAAGTAGATAAGTATCAGTGTGCTAATTAGATCACATAATTTGGCAGATTGGTATGAGTTAGCAAGGATTATGTTGGCGGGAAAAGGCAGCGCCAATCATTTACTCTTATACGTATAATACCAATCGACTTAAATATTTAACCATTCTAGCGAGCTAAATAAAGCGCTAACTGCGTTATAAATTAACAACTACATGTCAAAATTTATGCCTTGCTATCACTCTATTTATCTGTCGCTATAAATGGTCAGTAACTTAACACGATTGGTATAAGATCATTTTATTGTTTTGAAAAACTCGCAAACTCACTATAAAACTTGCGTTTAGGCCTCTACCTATGCGATAAAATCATTATATTTATCATACAAATAGTGGGGCTTCATGGCACGTAAAAAAACAACTAAATCAAAAGGTTCATCAGGACTCAATCGTAAAAACAGTGAAAGCTTCATAGTTAAATTTAGTAATCATGCTGATACTCAACTGTGTGCTTCTGGTTTGATGTATAAAGTAATAGATGAGATCTCTGGTGAGCGAGTAACTGACACAGATACCGTGGTCATCAATCAGCGTATTATGCTTGCTGATGGCAGCGTAATAGCTGATAGTTATAAAGCTGGAATGCCTGAAGTATTTACCTTAGATGAGGCAATCGAAGGATTACGAGAAGGTATTTTATTGATGTCGGTTGGTTCTCGCTATGAATTTGTAATTCCTGCAGAGCTGGCGTGGGGGCGCAAGGGGAATGGTGGGAAAATAGGAGCTAATGCCGTTCTACATTTTGATGTGCGCTTAATCCGTTTAGGATGATCATTATGCTATTGTTAAAAGTACTTTTCTTTAATGTAAGAGGGCTTTATGCCGCCATTTTCTAGTCGCGTTTACTTATTACGCCATGGCGAATTGATTGAGCAAGGAGTCTTGGCCGGACATACAGATTTTTTACTCAGTGAACTTGGCCGTGCGCAATTACATCAAGCATGCAATGAACTAACTAATATTGAGCTTGTACAAAGTTCGACTTTGAAACGTTGTAGCGAATTTGCCAGATCTTTTAGCCATGCCCAGCAAATACCACTTTTTCTGACCGATCAGCTCCGAGAGTTTAATTTTGGTGATTGGGATGGCTGTAAATATGATGATTTGTGGCAACAGACGGATTCTCCTGGTCTTGGCGATTTTTGGCAAAGCCCTTGGCAAGTAACCCCCCCTCATGGCGAAAGTATGAGAGATTTTTATCAGCGAATAGCAACGTGGTGGCAAACGTTACTAATTGATATTGAAAGTAATCACACTCAAGCACAATTAGTTTTAACGCATGCCGGAGTGATCAAGCAACTATTAGGTATTATTTGTCAGTTACCAAAAGAGTCGAATCAGCAAAACATATTTTCAATCGGTTATGGGAAGCTTATTTGTATTGATATTTACATAGATGATAGCGATAAAGCATGGCCCAGAATTGTGTTTTAAAAGACTATTTTTAGCCGTCTAGAAAGATATTAATTGAAATATTTACTCACCCGCCCATAATAGAGCCTTATGTATTTTGGAATGGGGTGTAACTCCTCAACTGTTCCCGCAACTGTAAGTCGCAAGCGCGATAAGTCAGATACAAAATACGTTAATTTATTACCTATTGAGCGGGCTAACTCTTCTATTATCACCATGATCATAATGGTTTGTAGTGTATTGGGTTTAGCTATTGCTAGAGAGATAACACATTGCAAATACCAGCAGTAATTGATCCCCCTTTACTTGAAGTAGCTAATTTATCGTGGTCGGTGGCAAATACCGCCATTTTGCACGATATTAATTTTGCAATAAAACCAGGCCAATTTATTGGTTTGTTAGGGCCTAATGGCGCAGGTAAATCAAGTTTATTGCGTTGTTTATACCGTTACACTAAACCAGTGTGCGGTGAGGTTATATTTGCAGGGAAAAATATTTGGCAGCTAAGTGCGGATGAATATGCCAAGCAGGTTGCTGTGGTGCTGCAAGAAACACCTTCGCAATTTAACCTATCGCTTTATGATGTAGTGAGTCTTGGCCTTACGCCGCATAAAAGCTTATTTAGTTCGACAACTAAAAATGATCAACAAATTATTTTTCAGGCGATTGAGCAAGTTGGCTTGAGCCATCATTTACAGCAATCGTTTGATTCCCTTTCCGGTGGCGAGAAGCAACGCGCATTGATAGCACGTTCAATTGTACAAAGCCCTCAATTATTAATTATGGACGAGCCTACCAGCCACTTAGATATTAAATATCAAATTCAATTAATGGAGTTGGCTAAATCGCTAAATGTAACGGTATTAGCGTCGTTCCATGATCTTAATCTTGCAGCAAGTATGTGTGATGAACTACTGGTGATAAAGCAAGGTGAGTTAGTTGCAACGGGTAGCCCAGAATATGTCATCACGGAAGAAATGCTCAGCGAAGTATTTGGTGTCTGTGCCGAAGTCTCGGCGCATCCACAGAGTAAACAATTAAATAAGGTCATTCCGCGTATTACCTATTTTTACGGCTATCAAGGTGGTGGCGTTGATGCAAAAAAATAATTATTTTGCAGTCAGCGTGGCGCTATTTTTTGCCTTGTCGAGCATTTTTATAGCACTTAGCTTTGGTGCTGCGACCAGTAAATTCATTGATGTATACCACAGTATTATAGGTCAGGGAGATGACTCCTTTATAGCGCGGATCATATGGCAACTGCGAATGCCACGAACATTGTTGGCGTTTTTAGCTGGCTCTGGTTTAGCTATTGCTGGTTTAATTTTACAAACCGTAACCCGTAACCCGTTAGCCGACCCTTACTTATTTGGTATTTCATCGGGAGCCTCATTTGGTGTGGTATGTTTTATGACACTAACAGGAGTCAGCGCGGGAATAACAATGTCGGCCGCGGCATTTGTTGGTAGTTTATTGACTATGTTATTACTGGTTTTTATTGCCGGACGAGCAGGTCGCGGACAAGTTGAAAGCATGCTCTTGGCTGGGGTCGCTTTATCCTTTTTATTCAGTGCCTTTACCAGCTTACTTTTGTATTTTAGTGATCCACAGGCGATCACGGCTATTTTATTTTGGACGCTAGGCAGCTTTGCTCGCGCACAATGGTCAACGTTATGGTTACCCGCTTTAGTTATTATTAGTTGCACCGGGCTGATGATGGGTTTTCGTCGGCAACTAAATGCAATGTTACTAGGTGATGAAAGTGCTGCAACTTTAGGAATACCGGTACAGCGGTTTCGGTTATTAATGTTGGTATTGAGCTCATTGATCACTGCAGTGTTAGTGGCGATGTGTGGTGGTATTGGTTTTGTTGGTTTGATGATCCCGCATATAGTACGGTTTTTTGTGTCGCAAGGCACTATTACTGGTTTGATCATGACGGCTTTAGTTGGCGGTATATTTATGGTGTGGGTTGATGTGCTATCGCGTGTTTTACTTGCAAATCAAGAATTGCCAATCGGTGTTATTACTTCTGCAATAGGCAGTATTTTCTTTTTATCGTTACTTTATTTTCGCAAGCGAGAGAGTTAGTCAGATGTTTAATATACCTACAGTAACTAATCAATTTGGTCACCTCATCATTGATAAGATTAACCAAAAAACTAAACCGCTTGGTGCACTTGGACAGTTAGAACAATGTGCAATACAACTGGTTACTTTGTTTAGTCAAAAAGTGGCAAGCGAAGATGCTTTTAAAACCTTTGCACCTACAATCAAGAAGCCTACTTTGCTGGTATTTGCAGGAGATCATGGTGTTGCTGCACAAGGGGTATCGATAGCGCCCAGTGATGTCACTTCACAAATGGTAGCTAATTTTGTCAGCGGTGGTGCCGCTATTAATGTCTTTTGCCAACAGTTAGGTTGGCAATTAGAAGTGATTGATTGTGGTATTTTGCATCCAGTCACAGCGCCAAGTGTCCATAATTGCCGTCTAGGAAGTATAACAAAGCCACTTAATACAGACATGGCAATGAATACCGCGCAGGTACAGCAAGGCTTTAATAATGCTAAACAGCTGGTGCAGCAGCTCAGTCATAGTGGTTGTAATACAATTGCCTTTGGCGAAATGGGCATAGGTAATACCACCAGTGCAGCAGCGATTATGGCAGCTATGCTGAATTTACCTGCACAGCAGTGTGTTGGCAAAGGCACGGGTGTTAGTGATGATATTGTTACGCGTAAAATAACAGTTGTAGAGCAAGCGCTGGTATTGCATCAGTTACATTTAGCAGATCCTATTTCACTACTTGCAGCGTTAGGTGGCTTTGAAATTGTGCATATTACGGGAGCTATGTTGGCTGCGGCTGAGCAAGGCATGGCTGTAGTAGTTGATGGCTTTATTTGTAGTGCTGCGGCAATGGCCGCAATTAATATTAACCCAGCAGTGAAAGATTATTTAATTTTTGCACATTGCTCAAATGAGCAAGGCCATCGACTGATGTTAAACGCACTCGATGTTAAGCCACTGCTGCAACTTGATTTACGCTTGGGTGAAGGCACTGGCGCTGCGTTAAGTTTACCATTATTGCAAGCCGCACTTGGTTTTTATAATCAGATGGCTAGTTTTGCTGATGCTGGTGTTAAGCAGGTTGTCAGTTAATGCCTAACCCAGAGGCAAATAAAGTAACGCAATGGCAGTTACTGTTATTAGCAATTAGCTTTTTAACCCGGCTACCGGTGCAGTTGCGCTTTAATGTAAGCGGTGCTCATTTAAATCAAGCAAGTCGCTATTTTGCTTTAGTGGGTTTACTGCTTGGTGGATTATTAGCACTCAGCTACGGCGTTTTTCAATTACTGTTACCAGCATCAATAAGTGTATTACTAATGATGGCGGCCGGGTTGTTATTAACAGGCGCATTTCATGAAGATGGCTGGGCCGATGTATGGGATGGTTTTGGCGGTGGTTGGCAGGTGTCGCAAAAGCTTGCCATTATGAAAGATAGTCGTCTTGGTACTTATGGTGCAGCGGCATTATTTATTATGCTGCTGGTTAAATTTCAAAGCCTACTCTTTCTTAGTGAGTCATTGATTACTGTATTGAGTGCAATTGTTATCGGGCAATGTGTAAGCCGAGTAGTGGCAACCAGTTTAATTATGGGGATGGAGTATGTAAGTGAAGATGCGACTTCAAAAGTAAAGCCGCTTGCTATGCACCTATCGGTCACTAGTTTAGTTACGTTACTTGTAACCGCCGCTACTTTACTGGTTAGCTTGATTGCTGTTGGTGTATTGTTATGGCAAACCGTATTCATTCTTGTAGCAGTATTACTGATCATAAGAGTCATTTTGATCCGCTGGTTTAAACAGCAGTTAGGTGGTTACACTGGCGATTGTTTAGGTGCGGCGCAGCAGCTAAGTGAAATTGCCATTTACTTAACTTTCGTGAGTATATTATGAACGCTAACCACACATTTATTTTAGGCGGCGCACGCAGTGGAAAAAGCCGCTTTGCTGAACAGCTTGCACAGCAAAGCAATAAAAGCGTTATTTACCTCGCAACGGCGCAAGCCCACGATACTGAAATGCAAGATCGTATAGTCCATCATCATCAACAGCGCCCTGTAGATTGGCCGTTAGTTGAGGAGCCAATTGCATTGGCTGAGGCGTTACAAACACACAGCAGCAAAGATAACTGTATTTTAGTTGATTGCTTAACCTTATGGTTAAGTAACTGTTTATGTCACGCCACAAGTGATTGTTGGGATGAACAGAAATCAGCACTACTAAATACCCTTGAAAATTTACCGGGGCAAGTGATTTTTGTCAGTAACGAAGTTGGCCACGGTATTGTGCCTCTGGGCGAGCTAAGCCGCCGGTTTGTAGATGAATCAGGCTGGTTACATCAAGCCATTGCCGCAAAAGCTGCGCGAGTTGAATTTATAATGGCAGGTCTTGCCTTAACACTGAAAGGGCAGTCATGATGAAAACATTAATGGTACAAGGTACTACTTCTGATGCAGGGAAAAGTACTTTAGTTGCAGCATTGTGCCGGGTATTTGTTGAACGCGGGATCAAAGTTGCTCCATTCAAACCGCAAAATATGGCCTTAAACAGCGCTGTAACAGAAGATGGCGGCGAAATAGGTCGTGCGCAAGCACTTCAGGCGATTGCAGCTAAAGTGGCGCCACGGGTTGATTTTAACCCCATTTTACTCAAGCCCAATAGTGATACTGGCGCTCAAGTGATAATTCACGGTAAAGCCATTAGTAATATGGAAGCAGGTGCTTATCATGATTATAAAAAAGTCGCGATGGATGCGGTACTGGCTTCGCAACAGCGTTTAAGCGAAGAATTTGAGCTACTGGTAGTTGAAGGGGCGGGCAGCCCGGCTGAAATTAATCTACGTGCGGGTGATATTGCTAATATGGGTTACGCCGAAGCGGTTGATTGCCCCGTGGTCATTATTGCAGATATAGATAAAGGCGGTGTGTTTGCGCATTTGGTCGGTACTCTTGCGCTATTAAGCGAGTCAGAACAAGCACGAGTAAAAGGCTTTGTGATCAACCGTTTTCGTGGCGATATAGGTTTATTGCAAGGTGGCCTTGATTGGCTTGAAGAGTACACCGGTAAACCAGTTTTAGGGGTGTTGCCGTATTTACATGATCTCGCCCTAGATGCTGAAGACGCGGTAGCGATAGATAATCAAGTAAGCCAAGCAAAAATAAAAATCGCAGTATTGCTACTTCCTCATATTAGTAACCACACTGATTTTGATGCGCTGCGTTTAAACCCGCAAATTGACATTAATTACATTCGCCATACTCAAGTAATTCCACACGTTGATCTGATCATCATTCCTGGCAGTAAAAATGTTATTAATGATTTAGCCTTTTTAAACAATGAAGGCTGGGGCGAGCAGATTCAGCGTCACTTGCGTTATGGCGGTAAGTTATTAGGTATTTGCGGAGGTTTGCAAATGCTCGGCACAGATATTTATGACCCTGAGGGTGTGGAATCAAGTAAAACACACTGTAAAGCTTTAGGGCTCGCTGATTTTGCCACTCATTTAGGGCAGCATAAAGTACTAACTCAAGCTGCCGGTGTGATCCATCTTGGCGGTCAACAAGCAAAAGTCGCAGGCTATGAAATACACGCCGGTTGTAGCGCAGGCCCAGCATTTAAAAAGCCTTTTTTACAATTTACTCAGCATCCACAGCATGTTGTGCAAGATGGTTTTATATCAGATGATGATTGTATAGCAGGTACTTACTTACATGGCTTATTTGATAGCAGTGCAGCTACGCAACTAATACTGGATTGGGTGTTGCCAAATAGTGGTATTACCCAATTAATAGATATAGACACACATCGCGAGCAGCAATTAACGCGCTTAGCCACGATGTGTAAAGAATATTTAGATTTAGAGAAAATAACGCAAATTTACCAAAACTGGGAAGGAGTTAATCATGAGCGACACACATAACGACAAGCACCAACAACGCCAACAAAAAGTAAAAGATAAAGTTGATGAGCGTATAGCCGCAGCACAAACTGAGAAAGGTGTTTTTCAGGTGATCACCGGTAACGGTAAAGGTAAGTCAACCTCAGGGTTTGGCACGGTAACACGTTGTGTAGGCCATGGCATGAAAGCTGCTGTGTGCCAGTTTATTAAAGGTACTTGGCCGTGTGGTGAGCGTAATGTATTGCAAGGCGCAGGGGTTGAATTTGCCATTATGAACACAGGTTTTACCTGGGAGACGCAAAATAAAGAATCAGATACCGCAGCGGCGCAAGCGACTTGGCAAGAAGCAAAACGTATGTTGGCTGACGAATCAATTAATTTAGTATTACTTGATGAAATTACTTATATGATCACCTACGGCTACATTGATTTAGACGAAGCACTCGAAGTGATCGCTAATCGTCCGCCAATGCAATCTTTAATTATTACTGGCCGTGGTGCGCACCGCAAGTTAACTGACTTAGCTGATACTGTTAGTGAAGTGCGCAATGTTAAGCATGCATTTGATGCTGGTGTTAAAGCGCAAATAGGATTTGATTATTAATGGCTACGCTTAGGCTTGTACTCGTTTTATCGCTGGCTCTGTGCTGCTTTAAGCTCGTGGCTGATCCTAACAAGCAGCAATTAAGAATTATCGCCTTGGCCCCGCATATTGTTGAAAACCTCTATACCATCGGAGCTGGTGAGCAAATCGTGGGAACCGTGGAATATGCTGATTTCCCTGCTGCGGCCAATGATATCCCACGTATCGGTGGTCACCAAGGTATTCAAATAGAAAAGCTACTGGCCCTCAAACCTGATTTAGTTTTAGCATGGAAAACGGGTAGCAAAGCTGAGGATTTAGCACGTGTTAAAAGTTTTGGTATTGATATAATTTACAGTGACGCGAGTGAAGTAGATAAAGTACCCAATGAACTGCGCCGTTTAGGTGAGCTTACTGGACGTGAGCAATCAGCCGAGCAAGCCGCACTTGAATTTGAGCAAAAAATTGCTGTAATCAAAGCCAAGCAGCAAGGTAAAAGTAAGGTCGCGGTATTTTACCAGCTATGGGCAGAACCGATGATGACGGTGGGTAAAAATACCTGGATCAATCAGTTAATCGAAATTTGCCAAGGTCGTAATGTATTTGCTAGCAGCCGAACTGATTACCCTCTGATAAGTATTGAAAATGTGATCGTGGCAAAACCAGAGATCATTATATTGCCTAATGAAAAGTCACAAGCGCAGCAAACTGTGATTGATTGGACACAATGGCCCGAAGTACCCGCGGTAAAGCACCACCAGTTTATTAGCGTCAATGCTGATTTACTACACCGCTTTACCACGCGTATGTTGGATGGTCTTGCTGATATGTGTACTAAAATAGATGATTCACGCGTTGCAATTAAGGAGCCACAATGAGTGATTGGCAAGACTTTTTAAAAACCGAATGTGCAAAAACTTATATGCAGCAGACGTTGGATACAGTTGCTCAAAAGCGCAGCGAAGGTATTGCTGTATATCCGCCAGAGCAGTATGTATTTAGTGCATTTGATGCAACACCGTTAAGTAATATAAAAGTGGTTATTTTAGGACAAGATCCTTACCACGGCGAAGGACAAGCACATGGTTTGTGTTTTTCGGTATTACCAGAGGTTGGTAAACTTCCTCCCTCATTAAAAAATATCTATAAAGAGCTGGCTACAGATATCGATGGTTTTCGCGTGCCTACGCACGGTTATTTACAACGCTGGGCAGAGCAAGGGGTGTTTTTACTTAATACCGTACTGACTGTTGAGCAAGGCCAAGCCCATTCCCATAAACACTTAGGTTGGGAGCAGTTTACCGATAAGGTTATTGCCCATATTAATCAACACTGTGAAGGTGTGGTATTTATTTTATGGGGTGCTCACGCACAAAAGAAAGGTAAAGGCATTGATAGTACGCGTCACCATATTTTAAATGGCCCGCACCCATCGCCGTTGTCTGCGCATCGTGGCTTCTTTGGTTGCCAGCATTTTTCCGCTACCAATCAGTTATTAACACAGCAAGGGCAAACAGCGATCGATTGGCAAGTTTAGGAATTGTAGGTGCGAGTTTATCCCGCGCAGAATGTTAAGCTTGTCGCGATGTAAAATCGCAGCTACGGATGTAGGCGGGGGTTATTATTCTGCGCAGAATATACGTTAACTGATAAAAACAAAGGCCCTTACTTTATCGGTAAGGGCCTTTTAGTTGGTTAGTAGCTATTGCGAAATTAAAAATCTAATTCATCAATCGCAATATTGTCTGTAAAAAAGTCTAGTTCCTGTAGTTCTTTACGTAAACGTTGCTTGTCTTTTAAAGCTTCGATTTCGCGCCATTTTCTCTTTTTATTTTTTTGAGAGGTCTTTCTTGTTGTATCAGGACCTTCTAATATCTCTAAAATATCGTCTAGGCTATCCATGAACTTCTCCTATTGAATTTTTTGAACCTCGAAAATACCTATACCACAGGCCACACTAAAATAGAATAAAAAAGTGACATTTATGTTACAGGTAAGTGATAAATTAATGAATAGAGATTATTTTCAGGCATAAAAAAACGCCGCAAATGCGACGTTTAATTTAAACGATAAAAGCGATTACATTGCTTTAAAACGCGCTTCTAGTTGCTCTTGTGCATCAGCAAAAGAACGAATACCTTCAGCTAGTTTTTCTGTCGCCATGGCATCTTGATTATGTAACCAACGGAACTGAGCTTCAGTTAGTGGTGCAGGTTTAGGCTCTTTAGCAATATCACTTTCAAGTAAATACTCCTGTGCACCTTCAAGGTTGCCTAGCTCTTCTAAAAGGTTAGGACTGATGGTTAGTTTATCGCAACCAGTTAGTGCGATGATTTCACCGGTGTTACGGAAACTTGCGCCCATAACAACCGTTTTATAATCATGGCGCTTATAAAATTCAAAAATACTGCGTACTGATTGCACGCCTGGATCTTGTAATGGATCGGTTGGTTTTTCTAAGCCGTTAGCAACGTGCCAATCTAAAATACGGCCAACAAATGGTGAAATCAAAAATACGTTAGCATCTGCACAAGCACGGGCTTGAGCATCACTAAATAGCAGCGTTAAGTTACACTTAGTACCTTCTTTTTCAAGTTGCTCTGCGGCTTTAATACCTTCCCACGTTGAGGCAACTTTGATTAAGATTTTATCTTTGCTCACACCTTCTTTTTCATAAAGGCTTAGTAATGTGTGTGCTTTAGCAATTGTTGCTTGAGTATCAAATGATAAACGCGCATCAACTTCTGTTGAAATATAACCCGGCACAATGTCACTGATCTCTTTACCTAGTAATACAGCAAAGTAGTCACAGGCTAGTTCTAATTGTTTAGCAGCGTCTTGCTCGGTTTCTTTAGCATAACTCCACGCTTTATCTAAATACGGCTTATAGGCTTCAATTTCACTGGCTTTTAATAGCAATGAAGGGTTAGTTGTTGCATCTTCCGGTTGGTGTTTTTTAATCGCTTCAATATCACCAGTGTCGGCCACGATAGATGAATGTTGTTTGAGCCTTTGTAGAGCTGAAGTCATTTGCTTTCCTCATTCCAAGCAAGTTAAAAGAAAATCTACTGTAACTACCTTATACTGCAGCACTGTGACAGCGCTTAATAGGTCTTATGTCCGTATCAGTGAAGAACGAAGGTGCATAGCATAATTTGCTGTGCGAATAAGGTAGGTATCATACCAATCAATTCTAACTAATTGATATAAACAAAACGTGCTTTTCGTTTCATTTAATGTTGAAATTGACATTAAATAATTTCCAAGTCAATAGCTAACTATGATCACTGTTATTTCACCTGCAAAAAATTTAGATTTCGAGAGCCAAGCAAGCACTGATAAATTCACGCAACCTGAGTTACTTGAGCACAGCGAAGAGTTGATGACGGTGTGCCGCGAATTAACGCCGGCACAAATTGGCAGTTTAATGAAAATTAGCGATAAGCTTGCAGGCCTTAATGCTGCGCGCTTTAGTGAGTGGTCGCAACCGTTTACTACCGACAACGCTAAACAAGCCGTGATGGCTTTTAATGGCGATGTATATGGTGGTTTAGATGCAAACAGCTTAACTGCCGGGCAACTTGATTACGCGCAAAGTCACCTACGTATTTTGTCAGGCCTTTACGGGTTATTAAAACCACTTGATTTAATGCAAGCGTATCGCTTAGAAATGGGCACTAAGCTTGATAACAGCCGTGGTAAAAACCTCTATGAATTTTGGGGCAGTATTATTGCTGATAAACTAAATAGCGTACTCGCTGAGCAAGATAGCCAATATCTAGTAAATTTAGCATCAAACGAGTATTTTAAAGCGGTTGATAAAAAAGCCTTAAACGCGCAAATCATTACTCCACACTTTAAAGACTGTAAAAACGGCCAATATAAAATTATCAGCTTTTATGCTAAAAAAGCGCGCGGCTTGATGGCTCGCTACATTATTGAGAATAAAGTTACCCAGTTAAGTGATTTAAAAAAGTTTACTGTTGATGGTTACTACTACAGTAGCGAAGCGACCCAAAAAGAGCTGGAGCCAGTATTTCTAAGAGATGAACAAAACTAGTTATTAATCTGTTTAAAAGCCCTGCAATGCATGGCTTTTTAGTTTTGGCGCTTATTTTGCAATAACCTGACACTATTTATAAAATAATCAAGGTTAAGCAATGCTAAAAATACCTTCTATCAGCGATGCCGAAAAACTTATTGAAGAAAAACTCGGTGGCTGGTTTGATGTCGTAATAAGTCATATACCTAATTTTATAGTGGCGGTGATCATCGCCATTGTTTTCTCAATTCTCGCGCGTTTTTTAGGTTCGATGATGCGCAATGTTTTACGCCGCTCGTTAGACTCCCAACAAATTGCAGACTTAATGGCATCGATATTCAAGATGATAGTACTGTGTGTTGGGTTATTTGTTGCCCTCGATTTTATAGGGCTAAAAGGCACTGTAACGTCATTACTGGCTGGTGCTGGGATTGTTGGTTTAGCAATTGGTTTTGCCTTTCAAGATATGACCGAGAACCTAATAGCTGGTATTGCTATGGGTATTCGCAAACCCTTTAAAACAGGCGATGTTATAAAAACCGATGATGTGTTTGGCAATGTGCGCTCAATAAATTTGCGTAACACGCTTATCGAAAACTTTTATGGGCAACTGATTTTAGTGCCTAACAAAATACTTTTTCGTAATGTATTACGTAATTACAGTACCTTAGGTGTACGCCGCATTGAAGTGCCGGTGGGCATTTCATATGGTGATGACCCAGAGCTGGCAGCTGAGGTGATAGTTAAAAAAATCAATGAATTTGATTTTGTAATTAAACAAGACGAAACCGCTGTTTATGCTGAAGGGTTTGGCGACAGTAGTGTCAACTTACTGGTGTGGTTTTGGATCAAATACCCCGGCGAGGCAGACTTTATGACCGTACGCCATAAAGCAATTGTGGCAGTCAAACAAGCGCTAAGTGACGCTGATATTAGTATTCCATTCCCAATTCGCACCCTTGATTTTGGTATTAAAGGCGGTGAAAAACTCGATGCGATGATCACTGAAAAGCGCCAGCACTCAGAACAATAAATGGTTCTATCAACAGGTAATATTTACCTGTTGATAGTGCTAATTTACACAAATTTACAGCTGGTAATACAGTTGTTGATTGGCGCATATTTACCAGTATTAAGTTTTCTACTGATAGACAGCATTTATGGCGAAGCATCAAAACAAGTAAAAGGCAGTGGTCATAGTTTAGTTATCGCTAGCCGATTATCTACTGCACTTATTAGACACGAGCTAAAACTAAGGCTAGTGTCTAATAAGTAAAGTCGAAGGTAAAATTAATGAATAACATTAAAGTGAGCAATGAAGAACCAAGTAGCCCATGTATTCGGCATTGTTGTTTGGATAAAAACGATACCTGTATCGGTTGCTTTAGAACCCTTGATGAAATTCTCGCGTGGCACAGTGCAAGCCCTGCACAAAAGCTGCAGGTTCTTAATGAATGCCAAAATCGCAAAAACGCGCAACATAAATAATCACTTTGTAGAGCAAACTGCAGTCTGAAAAAGCTAACCCCAAACTTCAAGATTTCGTAATAAAGATAAAAACCGTATACTAGTTTTTACTGCTCTGTACTGCCCGTTAATAAACACTCCAACACACACAAAGAATAAGTTAGCGATACACTCGTGCCACTGCATTTGTGCTAAGCATCCATAATCGATGGTGTTTTTGAATTTTTGATTGCATACGTATTCAATTTTCATTTTGTGAGAATCCCTCTACTGTTAATTCTTTGTAAATAAATAATACCTATTACTTGACAACACAACGGAACACACAATGAAAATTAAAAAAATAGTAACCACTATTGGGCTAAGTATTGGCCTAAGTGCTACGTCGATTGCAAATGCAACACCAACAACATTCGTCCATCTATTTGAATGGAACTGGCAAGATGTAGCCCTCGAATGTGAACAATACTTAGGACCTAAAGGCTATGCTGCGGTACAGGTATCGCCGCCTAATGAACATATACAAGGCAGCCAATGGTGGACGCGTTATCAACCTGTCAGTTACCTATTGCAAAGCCGAGGCGGTAACCGCGAGCAGTTTATTGATATGGTTAATCGCTGTAATGCCGCTGGCGTTGATATTTATGTAGATACTTTAATCAATCATATGGCTGCAGGCAGTGGTACAGGTACCGCTGGTAATACCTATGGTAATAAACAATACCCAATTTATAGCCCACAAGACTTTCACACCAGTTGCACCATTAATGGCTCTGACTACGGCAACGATCGTTACCGAGTACAAAACTGTGAGTTAGTTGGACTAGCAGATTTAGATACCGCTGCAACGTATGTCCAAAACACATTAGCGGCTTACATTAATGAATTACAAGCCATTGGTGTTAAGGGGTTTCGGTTTGATGCCTCTAAACATGTTGCAGCCAGTGATATTCAAAGTTTAATGGCGAAAGTGAATGGCTCGCCAGTGGTCTTTCAAGAAGTAATTGATCAAGGTGGCGAGGCTGTTGGTGCCTCTGAGTATTTAGCGTCAGGTTTAGTTACGGAGTTTAAATACAGCACTGAACTTGGCAATACCTTTAGAAATGGCTCGCTCGCATGGTTAAGTAATTTTGGTGAAGGGTGGGGGTTTATGCCAAGTGCATCAGCTGTAGTATTTGTAGATAATCATGATAATCAACGCGGTCATGGTGGTGCCGGTAATGTAATTACCTTTGAAGATGGCCGCTTGTACGACTTAGCAAACGTATTTATGTTGGCTTACCCGTATGGTTATCCAAAAGTAATGTCTAGTTACGACTATCATGGTGACACAGATGCTGGTGGTCCAAGCGTACCTGTGCATAACAACGGTAATTTAGAATGCTTTGCGAGTAATTGGCAATGTGAGCATCGTTGGGCATACATTGCAGGTGGCGTAGATTTTAGAAATAATACGGCTGATAGCTGGGCAACAACCAATTGGTGGGATAATACTAACAATCAAATAGCCTTTGGTAGAGGAAGTTCAGGTCATGTTGCCATTAATAAAGAAGGCTCAACACTCAATACCACCGTGCAAACAGATATGGCTCCAGGGCAATACTGTAACGTGCTAAAAGGAGCGCTGAGTAATGATGCAACAAGTTGTACTGGTGAAGTTATTACTGTTAATGCAAATGGCACTATAAACTTAAATGTAGCCGCGTGGGATGCAATGGCTATTCATAAAAATGCCAAGTTAACCACTAACTCAACCCCTGATCCTCAGAGTGATTGGCAGCGAACTGTGATATTTATTAACGCACAAACGCAAACTGGCCAAGATATGTTTATTCGCGGCGGAATTGACCATGTTTATGCAAACACAAACCTTGGGCGTAACTGCCAAACAAGCAACTTTGAATGTGCTATGCCAATTCGCCATAATAATTTGCAAAGTGCCACTACCAGTCCTTGGAAAGCAAACGATAATTACCTAGATTGGTATGGTATTGAAACGGGCCAAAGTAGTGAGGCGCAAGGGACCGCAACCGATTGGACAACTAATATTTGGCCAGCAACTTGGGGAGCAGAAAAAACCGTTGCTAATGATGGCTTTGGTGTTACACCACTGAATATTTGGGGTGAACATTATTGGCTGCTTGATGTTGATATGGATTGCAGCAAAGCGGTTAATGGATGGTTTGAGGTAAAAGCGTTTATTAAAAATGGTCAGGGCTGGGAGGGCAATATCGCGCAAGCAACCCCCCCTTATGCTAGTACTAATCATGTTGCTCAATGCGGCAAAATTAATAAATTTGAGTTTAATAATTCAACGGTAGAAATACGCAATTTCTAATTTTATTACAGATAAATCCCAGCTAAACCATAAGTATGCGTTTAGCTGGGATTTTACTTTGTAAGTCATGTTCTGGAGATTTGCGTTTTCTGTGTTTTAAGTAAACCTAAGTTGAATCACCAGAAAATCAGTTGCTTTAACTCTTTAATCTTTAGCCTAGCAGCTTTAAACTCTTCAATCTCTCACCTGCATTTTATTTTCAATAATTGCCACACCTTGGGTGTTTTCTAAAAACTTTTGTGCCAGTGCGCGTTCAAAGCCGGTTTCGGTTAGACCATAAATGGCTACTTTGTTGCCATCAACGTGTACTCGCAGTTGCGAGAGGTTTAGGTTTGGATTGCTACGCAGTTTATGAATTATAGTCTGCTGTAGTGTTGGTTGAGGAGAAACGCTGCTGATCATAATTGTACTAGTGGCTGCACTGACTTGCGTTGCGCAGGCGAGTAAAAATACACAGCAAAGTGATACCAATGATACAGTTAATTTGAAGCGGTCCATGATTTCCCTCATAACATCTATTGTATGTGTTTAGTGAATAGTAAGCTTACTGTTACAATATTTATTCCAACTTTAACGTATTGAAATTGAAGGGGTATTTTAAGTTCGGGTAATGTTTTTGGAATTTTTTACATTCAACTGAGTAAAAAGTACGGCGATTAGCTAACTAATTTAGATTTGTAGTTGCTGTTTAGTGCAGCTATAGCGATGCAATATATTTTTTGTTAAGTGATGGTCGTAGCTGCAAGTTTGTAATGAGCAAGCTAAATGGGGAGCACAAGATAATTAATTTGCATGACTGCTATGAGAGGGTTTAATAACTTACTGCGAGTAGGTAAAACTGAATGTAAAAAGCCGAGACTATGATAAGTCTCGGCTTTTTATGTGGCGTTAAAGCAGATGAATTATTTCTTTTTCTTGGCTTTAGCTTTGGCCTTTTTACGGGCTTTGATTTTTACCGGATCTTTATGTTTTTTGATTGGCGCTTTAGCTTCTTTATGACGCGGCTCAAATCCTTTAACAACACGGCGTTTAAGGCGCAGCTCAATGTAGCGTTCAATTTTTGCTAATACTGCAATGTCATGGGCTTCTACTAACGAAATTGCAATGCCTTTCTTACCTGCGCGAGCAGTGCGGCCAATACGGTGAACATACACGTCTGCTGTGCGTGGCATATCAAAGTTGATCACATGACTAATATCAGCCACATCAATACCGCGGGCGGCAACATCAGTCGCAACTAATATTCTTGTACGGCCACTGTGGAAATTTTCCATTGCCTTCATGCGTTTGTCTTGTGGCATCTCGCCACGTAACCAGGCTGCGCGAACCCCAGCATTGGTCAGCTCGCCGACTAATGTTTCTAGGCGATCACGGGTTTTAACAAACACAATAGCTTTGCTTAAGTCTTCACTGTTTAGTATTTCAACCAACATTGCTAATTTATGGTTGTAATCATCAGCAATGTGTACCCATTGGTGGATTTTAGCTTTTTCTTTACGTGAAGATTCAGCTTCTAATAGGGCTGGATCTTTTAAAATTTGCTCTGCAAATCGTTCAACGCTATCGCCTTCAAGAGTGGCTGAGAATAAAAAGCACTGACGACGATTTTTTGCTTCTTCACAAATACGCATCATTTCTTTACGAAAGCCCATGTCTAACATGCGGTCTGCTTCGTCTAAAATAAGCATCTCGACGTTTTCGGCATGAAAGTTTTCGGTTTCTAAATATTCCATTAATCGCCCTGGTGTGGCGATTAATATATCGTTATTTTTTTCAAAAATTTCTTTATGCGTACCGTAGTTAATACCGCCAGTAACAACACCAATTTTAAGGTTAGTGCCTTTAGCAAGTAGTTCACACTGTTCATGAATTTGATAAGCTAACTCGCGCGTTGGAGTCATGATCAAAACACGGGCAAAACCAGGCTCGCGACGCGGGAAATCAAGTAAGTATTGAATCGCCGGGATCAAAAATGCCGCTGTTTTACCAGTACCGGTTGGTGCAGAGGCTAAAATATCACGGCCTTGCAGCGCTTCAGGGATCGCTTGTTGTTGAATGCTAGTTGGGGTTTCGTAACCCATTTTAGCAACGGCTTGTAGTATCTTGTTATCAATATCAAAATCAGAAAATTGCATAGAGTGTCAAAAATAGAGGACAATTGCTGGTAATTATACGCGCTATCCGCCAGTTGGTGAATGAAAAGGTGAAAAAATGTCAGGCTTTGTGTTTAAACAATTTAAAGTAGCGCAAACGCGCAGTGCGATGAAGGTCTCGACGGATGGAATTTTACTCGGTGCATGGGCTGACTTAACTACTTCACAGCGGTTACTTGATATTGGCACAGGTACTGGGTTGTTGGCATTAATGTGCAAGCAACGCAAACCAACTATGCAGGTTAATGCTGTTGAAATTGATGCCAATGCATGTGCTGATGCGCAGCAAAATTTTACAAATAGCCCATGGCCCGATATTAAATTGATGCAAAAAGCTATTCAGCAAGTAACCACCACAACTGAGTTTGATGTTGTGATCAGTAACCCTCCGTATTTTAATGCCAGTTTAAAAGGGCAGGACTTAGCTCGTAATACCGCACGTCATACAGATAGCTTAAGTTTTAGTGAGTTAATCACTGCATTCAAACACCTTAGTCACCAAAATGCTTTTTTAAATGTGATTCTACCTTGCCCAGAAGCGCAGTTGTTTATTGCACAAGCGCAATTACAAGGTTTGTATTTAGTGCGCCATTGTTTAGTACAAACTACTGCCACTAAAGCGCCGAGCAGGAGCTTAATGTGCTTTGCTTATCAGATGCAAGAATGCGAGCTGACCAGTTTAACGATTCATGGCCAAGGGGCTCAATATAGCGATGAGTATATAGCTTTATGTAAAGACTTTTACTTGAAAATGTAATCATCATTGAATAAAAGGTACATTTATCGCACACTGATGAAAAACCTCGGTGATAGATATGGATAATCAACTACCTAAACCTTTTATTTTTGTACTTTCCTTAGTGCAAGGCATTGTTCTTACTTTGTTATATCGTAGTGTTGAAAATCAGCTATGGCCTGCGACAGAGCCAGTTTGGTTGTTTTCTTTAGTTACTTTTACCATTAGTTTTGTGCTACTGACTTTACTTGCTGTAGAGCAAGCTAATATTAAAAAACTGCTTAGTTACTTGTTACCATTTAGTCTGTTGTTATCACTCCTTGGTGCTTATATTGGTGCTCAGCAATACCCTATTGCGCTGGTTAATAACGATGCTTTAACGGCCATTTTTATATTCACAGCCTTAATTGCCAGCTTTAAAGCACTTATGTATATCCAACAACTGATTGATAATGAAGCAATTAGTTATAGCCAATTATTCAAGCTCTCATGGCGTAACTTTATTTTATTTGCAGAGTGTTGGTTATTCGTTTTAATTTTCTGGGGAATTTTGCAGTTAGGAGCGGCGCTATTTAATGCGTTAGAGATTACATTTTTCTCTGAGCTACTCAAAAAAGACTGGTTTTGGATCCCAACTTTAACCTTAGCGTTCGGTTTTGCCACGGTGATCTTTAGAGGGGTTATGCATATAGAAGATAACATCTCATTTTTATTGCAAACCTTGATTAAGTTTTTACTGCCAGTACTTACGGTTATTTCTTTAGGCTTTTTAGCGACGCTACCGTTTACGGGGCTAGATAAATTATGGCAAACAGGCAGTGGTAGCTCGTTAGTTTTATGGTTACAGGTACTCACTTTATTTTTTGTGAATACGGTTTATCAATACGCTGCTGATCAGCGACCTTATAAAATTGTAATACATAGGTTAGTATTTTTTGGTATTGCTTTATTACCAATTTACAGTGTGATTGCCGCTTATGGCATTTGGCTTAGAGTTGAACAATACGGGATCACGGTGGGTCGCTGCTGGGCTATTTTAGTGTGTCTTTTACTTGCGTGTTTTTCATTCGGGTATTTAGTCGGGATCGTTAAAAAGCGCGATGCATGGCAACAAGTGCAAAGCAAAGTTAATATTGTGATGGGGGTAGTGATTTTAATATGCATGCTACTAGTGAACTCGCCAGTTTTGAATTTTCAGCGTTTATCTACCGAGAGTCAAATCGCGCGCTTAAATGAAGGTGACGTGAGTATTGAAGAATTTGATTATTATTACTTCTCAAGTAATTTAGGACGCCAAGGCTATCTTGCAATGCAAAAGTTACAAGCGCAAATTCAGAGTATTCATCCAGAGCAAGCAATGATCATTGAGCGAATGTATGTCAACCCAGATAATCCAGAGTTTGAGGCTTTAGCCGAGCAAACATCAATAACAGAGTTTGTTACGCACTCGATGTTTTGGCCTAGGCGGCAGGTGTTTTCGGATGAGTTAATTCAGGCTGTATTCGAGAGCTTACATTTCAACCGCTGGACACCGCTTAAAAGTCATTCATTTTATTTTATCGCCATAGATTTAAATCAAGATGAACAACTCGATTATGTATTTATAGATGAAACGAATCACTCTACTGAAGCTAATCTGTGGTTGCATGATGGCACTCAATGGCAATCAAAATACATGACTATCGATAATCCCGAGCAAATTAAATTACTAAAAACACTGATTGATGCAGATAACATTGAGGTTGCACAACCCAAATATAATGATTTGAAAATTGGCGATGTGCTGTTTAAAGTCAGGAGTAATATTGATTACTAAACAGGGTTTAAGGTCAGAGTGTTCAAAATATTAGTTGGTAATTCAATATAAAGTTCAACGCTATAACGTTTAGCGTAATACATTGAATCACCAAACTAATAAATATTGTTAGGCTAAGTAACAGCAGGAGCATACAGAAAATTATTCTGCTATAGCTCCTGGTATTTCTGTAATTACAGCCAGATACAGGCTTTAATTGGCATCAAATAACTCAAATATTCGGTTGTCACCAGGAGCCGTTTTTACCACTTGCAACAAGGCATTTGCCACGTTTTCACGGCTGACTTTTGCATCTTTACGTTCACTTGGCCGTTGTGTGGTGATTTGCAATGAAGCACTGTCGTTGGTAAGTGAACCTGGGCGTACAATAGTATAATTTAGGCCGCTATTGATTAGATGTTCGTCAGCCATATGTTTAGCAACTAAGTAAGGTTTTAAATCGCTTTCTGTTGCATCAGGATCATCTGCGCCAATCGAACTGACCATAATAAAGTTTTTAATATCATATTGCTTTGCATAATTTACGGCTTTAACCGCAGCCCATAAATCAATTAATAATGTTTTATCATCGCCGGTATTTCCGCCAGAACCGGCAACAAAAATTACCTGTTCGCAGCCTGCAAATGCTTGGCTAAAGTCACCCTCGAGATCTTGCTCAGTTACGCTGAGGTAGGGACTGCTTAAATCGCTTAACTTATTTTTATCACGTACGAGAGCGACAACCTGATGCTGATCATTAAGTAGTAACTGTGTCGTTATTTTACCAATCTGGCCACTTGCGCCTATGATTAATGTTTTGCTCATCATTAACTCCTTCAAAAAATAGCTAAATTGCTCACTGTGTTTATAGACCTTGGGGGAGATATTTATTTTTAAAGGGCTAGAACCACTTTATTACTTAAACCAGAGTATTTAGTTTTCATTTTTGTAAAGCTGACTTTCAGCTGATATCGACTAACCTTTATTTAATAAGGTCACATATTTGGAGCGTAAAATGACGGTTTCAGCAATACCAAAGGGGTATCATGCAATTACTCCTTACTTGATAATTAACGGCGCAGCAAAAGCAATCGAGTATTATGAGAAGGTATTTAATGCCCAGCTCATTATGCAAATGCCGCTGCCAGATGGCGGGATTGCTCACGCAGAAATTAAAATTGGTGATTCGCATATTATGCTTTCAGATATGTGCCCTGAAGCGCATTTTAAAAGCCCTGATGAGCTTGGCGGCACGCCTGTGAGCTTAATGCTTTACGTTGCAGATGTAGATGCCGTATTTGCTAATGCGGTTGCCTTAGGTGGTAAAGAAATACGCCCAGTACATGACCAATTTTACGGTGATAGGGCCGGTACATTACAAGACCCATTTGGCCATGTATGGACAATAGGCACTCATAAAGAAGACCTTAGCGATGACGAGATTAGTCAACGCATGGTTGATCTGATCAGTAAAGAAGAAGACGCATAAATTATAGTGGCTGATATCTGATCTCATAGTTTTGAAAAATAGGTTTATATTTCATCTGAAAGACAGCTATGAGCGAGAAGCAGCCATTAAAAAAGTTAAATTTATTCCTGTGTTTTGAGTAGAAATCTAATTTTGTCCAATAACATTATTAAACGCCGTTTTGGGGCAAAATAACATGCTTAATTTCTAGATGTTTTAATTACTTGTTTACAAAGGTAATTATTGGTGAAATTATCAGGGTATGTAATATACGTCGTTTTGGTGTGTTATAAACCACCAAAATGGTGTTCAATAAGCTGTTATAACTCTTCACATTGGTTTAACTGAATACCATGGCAAATAATAAAAAACATCATTTTGTCCCCCAATTTTATTTGAAGAACTTTTCGTGTGATGGGAAAAGTATAAGCCTTTTTAATAAGAGATCCGTTAGAAAAGTATTTTCAGCAGGCATTAAAACGCAGTGCTATCGTGACTACTTTTATGGAAAAGACTTAAAGTTAGAGAACTGGCTAGCTAAAGTGGAGGGGAAAGTAGCAAATGTTTTCAAAAAAATTATAACTTCTCAAGCTATACCAGAGCGAAAAGATGAAATGTATGAAGATTTATTGTTATACATTGCGATACAAGCTTCAAGAACAACATATGCTGCGGAAGAAATGTCTCAGGTAAGAGATTTATCAAGTGATAAACGTTACTCATTAAATGAAAGTGAATCAGCTCATACTGCACTTCAATATGCCATGCGTATGCTACCTGCGTATTACAGTTTAAGTAGTAAACTCATCATAAATCATACGAAAGAAAAATTTATCACTAGTGATAATCCTTGTGTTTTTTACAATATATTAACTGAAAAATTAAATATCAGTGGTGGTTCTCACGTTAACTCATTAGGCCTGAAAATTTTCCTGCCAATTTCTCCTGAGCTGATGCTCGTATTTTATGATCAGAGCACATTTAAGTTAGGAAGCAAAAAAGTTCGGCAAATTGAGTTGAATGACTTATCTGATGCAGTTGCATTAAATAAACTTCAATTTGTATCATGTGAACAAAACATCTACTTTAAAGACAAAGCTTACGACCCTATGAAATTGCATCACGCAATAAAAAAATATTACAAAGTTCAGAAGCTGGAAGTACTAGGTAAAACTTCAAAATATGGTGTGAACGCCAATAGGGTAGATACCCGAACCAATTTAAAGCTATCCATTTTGACTTTAAAAAAGAAAGCAAGACTAATCTTAAAGTCTCGTGATGAAAAAGCATTCATGGAAGGTCGCGATACAGAACTGACAAATCAGTATATCCAAATGTTTAATCAGTCTCTTAAAAGTGCTAATAATGATTCTGATTTTCATGAAAGGTGCTTAGAATTAGCCAAATTTAAAAGTATGCAAATGTTAGAAAAGGGCTAATTTACAGAGTTATAATCGGGTAGCCGGAGGTCTCTAACCTCCAGCCCCCACACCACCCATCATGCGGGTCCGCAATGGGCGGTTCATCTCCCGTAATGAATATTGATCCAAATACCTCTCAGTGACACTAAACCTT
>NZ_JACJEW010000056.1:0-23651 GCF_014164315.1 Pseudoalteromonas sp. SG44-1 | reverse complement strand
CAAACTCGCAAACTCGCAAACTCGCAAACTCGCACTCCTTATAAGTGAATGCAAACTCGCAAACATTGACAATGCTGTGCACTCTTGCCACTGTTATACAAAGCAATAATTAAGGAGTGTTAATTGTGTCTAATTGGGTTGAGGCGAGTGTTAAAGATATTGTTTGGTGGACTGATACGTTATTTAGTTTAATTGTGAATGCCGATGTGGAGCCGTTTAAAGCAGGGCAGTTTACTAAGCTTTCTATGATGATGGATGAAAAACGTATTGCACGAGCGTATTCTTACGTAAATGCACCAAGCTCTCCCGATTTAGAGTTTTACCTAATTAATGTAGTCGATGGCTTATTATCACAACAATTAGCCAAGCTTAAACCTGGCGATACAGTGATGATTGAAAGCCGCGCCAGTGGATTTTTTACTATTGATGAAATTCCCGCTAGTGAACAGTTGTTTATGCTTAGTACCGGCACCGCAATTGGGCCGTTTTTATCCATTTTAGAGCAGCCTGATGTGTGGCAGCAGTTTAAGCATATTACCTTAGTGCATGGTGTGCGCTTGAATACAGATTTAAGTTATCAAGCAAAAATCGCGCAGTTGCAGCAGCAGTATCCGCAATTGAGTTATCTGCCCGTAGTGAGTCGCGAGCAGGCAATTGTCGGCTTAGATGGGCGCATTACTGATCGAATCGCCGATGGCACTCTATTTAAGCATTGTGACAGTGTAGTTAGCCCGCAAAATAGTCAATTTATGATCTGCGGTAATCCGCAAATGGTTAAAGACACCAGCGCATTATTAACCGCACAAGGCTACACTCGCAATCGTCGTCGGGAGCCTGGGCAAATCACCGTTGAGCAGTATTGGTAAAAAGCTATCGCGATCCGGTAAATTTTGTTATTTTAGAGTTTCTTAAATTACTCAGGAACAGTATGAAACCGTTATTTTTTTTAGTAAGTTTGTTACTTGCGTGGCAATTATTAGCAACTGCAGCTGAAGTAGTTGAACCACCGACTAAAACTGAAACAAAAGCAGCTGAATTACCTGCTGCAGTAAAAACGACTGACACTAGCGCTGGTGAAGAAAAGTCAGTGCAGAGTAAAGCCTCAGCTAAATCAACTGAGGTTGAATTACAAGATAGCCCTGCGGTGATCACTTTAACCCCGCAAAATGAGCAATCAGCTGAACCTGTGAATGTTGAACCAACACAGCCAATTAAAACAGACACCAGCAAACCAAGCGAGCCTGAAGTTGATACCAGTAAGGTACTTGGCACCGAAGCGGCAAAACCTGCTGAGCTTCCTAAAACGCAACAAGAAAAACAGCTTGCAGTCGCACAAGCAGAGCAAGCGGTGATCCAAGCTAAAGAAGCGCTAACACTCAAGCAACAAGTTAAAGCCAAACAGTCACGCGAATCGTTAGCCGTTATCGAGCAATTAATTAAGGCGTACAACGCCAGAAATATCGACGCATTTATTAGTATGTATGATGAAAATGTAGAGTTTTATGCCTTTCCAAATGAGTTACTGTTTAAGGGCAAAGAAAAACTGATTGCCCGTTACGGGATAATGTTTAAAAAATTAAAGTGTATAAAATCATCCCCAATTAAACGCATTGTACACGGTAATATCGTTATCGATCATGAACTGTCAGAAACCTGTTCAACAGATCCAAATGTAGTTGATAAGCGCGGGGAGTTAATCTCTAGCTATCAAGTTGAAAACGGCAAAATAACTAAAGTGCTCTTTTTTAGATAGAGCATTAATAGGCAGATTATATAGGCAAATAAAGGGGCCGCGACGAGTATGGACATTAGTGATGATAAAAAAATTAAGTTACTTTATCGTGTAGAGCCTGGCTGTTTAGGACCAACAGGTGCGCAAACAATTGAACGCTTTTGCGATTATGCTAATCAGCAATTGGTTGCCCCTTATTTTGCTTTGTACCACTTTACCCCGCGGTTTGATAAAACTAAAGCCGAGCGCGAATACAGTATTAATGCTCGGCTGTTATCTGATCAGCATGCACAGGCATATCTAGCGCACTTTAAAACCAACAAAGATGAGTTTGAGGAGCAACTCGATGAACTACTCACTCAAGCAATAGAAAGCTTCTTAGAACGCTAATCATTGTCGCCAGATACAATCGCATTAAAGCTGCTATTGTCGTGCAAACTGGCAAATGCACTTTCATGCAATAGCTCATTACGTAAGTTGGGTGAATACTCCAACGACATTTTAATATCGGCCAACGCATCAGCGTGTTTATGCGTCAACGCATAGGCACATGCACGTTGCCAATAAGCGTAGCCGTAGTCACTGTCTATATCCAAGGCTTGGTTACACAACTCTATCGCCTGAGCTGTTTCATTAAGCTCTAGTAATGCATCGGCTTTATAAGCGATAGCTTCAACATCTTCGGGTTTACGTTTTAAAATCTCATCAAATATTTCGATCTTATTGGCTATATCGCTTTCTAAATTAGCGCGCATCCATAAAGAGTGGACTTCATTAGTAACAGATATTTTTTGTTGGTTACTTAAAATTTCTTCAGAGCGCTCGCGTAGCTTTTCTTCAAATGTATTCAACCGTGCTTCGTATTCATTAGTGATCACGCTGACACGGGTATTTACAATATCTTCTACTTTGTTTTTTACATCACGTAACGAGTTCCAACCAACCAGTACCAAAATAGAGGCTGTGGCAGTGATGATAAAAAATACATTATTAATTGTATCAGTGGTGTAAGTCAGTGCGCGATCAGCGGTATCAAGCTGAGCATGAGTGACTTGTTTGGTAACGTCTTCACGTAGTTTTTGCTGATCTTGGCGTACCGCTTTGAGTTCATCAAGAATATAGCGTTCCATCAAGGGTCTGTACATCGGCTCTTGGAGTTTTTTGAGTGCCTGTTTTTGATGTTGCAGGTTGGGTACAGCGCGAGACTCTTGTGCCTGTGCCTGAGCTGCCACTAAAGTGGCAAAAAGAAGTAAAATTGATACAAAATAATGACGCATACTACTGCCTAGTCGATAAATTAAAGTGCTAAGTAAATTAATGAAACTGTAACATGACTACCTATTAGTAACTAGGGTGGGTTGATCTTTCGAGGTTGTTTTTACTGCTGTGTGCTTGGTAATCGCTGCATTGCTGTAATGGAAGAAAATGAAGCCATTAAAAACAGGCAAAAAAAAACCAGCTCTAAGAAGAGCTGGTAAAACTGCTTAAACAACATAAAGTCGTCAGGGATATCAACAGGAGTGAGTGTTTATAATAACCAAACATATCTGAACAACGTCTTAATATTTAAAGCATTATAATTGTTGAGGTAGGATTTAATTTCATCAACTAAACTAAATTGATGACCATAGTTTGGGGAAGGTGTATTCAATGCGGCAACAGCTTGTGCAATTACTTTATAAAGTGTCTACTTCATCAGCGTTAGATGATGGCTATATAGAGCTTGCAGAACAATTAATTGTAAATGCCATTATTGATGGCTTAAATAATACGCGTGCTAGCATCTGGTTATTTAATAAAGATAATACAGAGTGTCATTGTCAGTTACTGTTTGACCGCGCGAACAACAATGTAAACCAAAGCCTCATATTATCACGTGAGAACTATCCGGCTTATTTTTCTGCGTTAGATACTCAGCGCGTGATCATTGCTAATAATGCGCATACTGATCCCGCTACCTTTGAATTTTCAGAGCATTATTTAACGCCTTTAGGAATAAAATCAATGTTGGATGCACCGATCCGATTCAAAGGAGAAATGATCGGTATTTTTTGTTGTGAACATACTGGCAGTTTTAGGCAATGGGAGGATGATGAATGCACTTTTTTGAGTGGACTTGCTGATCTTTATGGCCGCGCATTGTCGGCGCAAGAAAGTCGTTTAGTTAAGCAACAATTAGAAGTTGCCAATCATCGCCTAGAAGAGCGGGTGATTGAGCGAACGAATACCTTACAAAAAACATTGGAAGAGTTAACCGGTACCCAAGAAAAGCTAATTGAAGCGGAAAAAATGGCCGCATTAGGAAACCTAGTGGCAGGTGTTGCCCATGAAGTAAACACGCCAATAGGTATGCCGTTACCGCCAATAGTTCGGCAACAGATAATCTTAAACAACTAACTCAACAGCTAAATGACAACACATTATCGAAAAGCAATTTGCAAAAATTTGTCGCGCATATTAATGAGTGTTTAATCATTGCCAGTAGTAATCTTGATAGAGCCGCAGCATTGATCTGTAATTTTAAACAAACAGCGGTCGATCAATCTTCTCTTGATATTAGCACCGTGAAGTTAAATGACTACTTAGCTAATACAATACATAGTCTCACCCCATTAACCCGCAGCCACAAAGTAACCACCACAATTGAGTGCGACAAAGCATTAACGCTTATCACAGTGTCGGGGGCTTTAAGCCAAATTATTATGAACTTGGTGAGTAACAGCTGTGTGCATGGCTTTAAAGATCGCGAAGATAATCATATCAATATAGCCGTTCACCTAGATACCCAGCAACACACTTACACATTACGCTATAGCGATAACGGCCACGGTATGAGCAAGGACGTATTACAAAGTGTGTTTGAACCCTTTTTTACCACCACTCGTGGCAATGGCGGCAGCGGTTTAGGTATGGCGATTGTTTATAACCTTGCCACCCAAGCTCTTCAGGGCGATGTAAAAATACATAGTCAGCCAGAGCAAGGTATTACCGTCACTTTTACTTTTCCACTGAGCCTGAGCTAGCTATATTTGATAAAACTCAGAGTTTTAGCATGATACTCAAACAATTTGCTCGTAAAGAATACGGTCATTGTTGAGTAAATATTCTGGTGACAGGGTAACTTAAACCGCTACTGCCTGAGGGTCAGCTTAAAGATGAGTTGTTTGCTGTAGCTAACAAGCTGCTGACTGGATACCTTAACTCCCTCTGTTTTTACTTAGGCACGAGGTTATCAATCTCGCGCCTAATTAAGTGGCAACCATCACGAGCAGTCTTTTGGTGGTAAGGGGCGAGATAAAACGTAATATGCGCTGCCACCGATAAAAAGCGCGACAACAGTTGCCAGTAATAAAGAAGGTTGCGCGCTTAGGTAAAATAATCCATACCCAACAGCCATACCTAAACTGGCCATTACTTTTGCCGACTTAGAAATAGCGCCATGGGCTTGCCAATTGATTAGTGTTTTACCAAAGCGAGGGTGATTAATTAACCAAGATTCAAAGCGCTTTGATGAACGGCTAAAACAAAAAACAGCACCAATAAGAAATACTGTTGTTGGCATTATCGGCAAAAAAGCACCGACAATCCCCATTACGGTTAACACGAAGCCACTTAATAAATAAGTCACTTGCTTAAATTTACTAATAACTAACATCGAGTTTTTCTTACCTGTACGCTTCATACTTTATCGCTTAATTTTAATGCACTTGCAGCTCACGTTTTACTTAAACAAATACACAATCAACAGCGCTACGAACCAAACTAAAAGCATCGCGAGCGCCATTAATTGCGAGTGTCTGTTGTTCTTTAGTTAATTCAACCGTATTTAAAGCCGTTGTAAAATCTTGCCATGATTGCCCGCGGCCAATTGTTGCTGGTGCTAAATGCGAGGCACCAAATTCTTCTGATAAGCCAATACGTTTTGCTGCTTTTAATAAATACTCAGCGCCTAAATTAGACCCCTCTGATACATAAAGCCAACCCAGTGAGGCTGGGTAGTCAACCGGCACTAAGTTAACGCTGGTTGTTACTTCACTCAGATCGACGTTAATATCGCGTAAGTCTTGTTCAAGATGGCTTAGGCGCTGCCGTGTTGGCAGATCGCTCACTAAGCGGCTTAAATTAGTATCGCTATAAAGAGGGGCAATAGCCAAATGAAATCGATATTGAACTTCTAAAAATAAAGCATAACGGTCTAAACTTGCAAACGGTCGCTTAGTCATAATCGTTTTATCAAGGTTATCGTGAATAGTCGTGGTATTGAGTTTAAATAGTGTTGTTAATGAAGGCGTATTAATCTCATTGTTAACATGTTGGTCTGCAATCATTGTATGTCCTTAGTTTTATATTTCAGTAATTCGTAATAAGCACAGCAAGTAGCTGTTAATGAATAAAAAATGCCACAGGCACGGCCATTTTTATTGGGTTCCCTGTAACTTCTTCTGGAGGGACGGGCAAGGGCTCAGCACGTCTAACTAATTCGATGACCTCATTATCTAATGCAGCTATTCCGCTTGCTTTAAATAATGTGACATCTAAAATATTACCTGCTCTGTCCATGGTAAAACTCACCCAAGGAACACCTTGTTGGCGCCTTAACTTTGCCATTCGTGGATAGCGCTTCTTTCGTTCTAGGTGGATCTGAATAGCACTTTGCCATAGTTGTTTAGCTGTACTTTGCTGTTCACTTAAAGCACCTTTTACCGGACCAGATGCGACTGTTGACTTTTTCACTGGAATAGCCAAAGGAGCACTACTTTGCTCTACCAAGTGTTCACTGGCTCCTGTTATGCTGGTGTTATCAGGCAGCGGAGTCGGTTGTGGATCTTGCTCTTGTTGTTGATTAGATTTCTCTACTGGTTTACTTGGTGCTGGCTCAGGTTGTTTATCGCTAATGGTAAAGTCAGATTTGCTTTCGAGTAATGGCTTTACCAAGGGGTTATCTATTGTTGTTGTCGGCTTGCTTACCTGCCGCTTTACTGGTGCTGACTCTTGTTGCGCAGGTCCGACAGGAAGTGCCGATGGCTCCGCTTTGGGGGCTGCCACAATATTGACTTCAAACACCTGCGGTGAAGCTTGCATGGGTACGATATTGTTATGCTCTGTCGGCATTAAAAAATAACCCGCAATGGCGGCATGAAGCATCGCGGCGATAAAAAAAGCGCCTACAACATGCCAACGCATCAAGCGAGAAGCGCTGGTATCGTTTCCTGCTAATAAACTCACTGGGCAACATCCGTTTCATGTTCAAGACCGACTAAAGCAACTTGTGAGTAGCCGGCTTTAGTTAATTGATTCATTAATGCCATGAACTGACCATATTCAACTTTGCTATCTGCACGAATCAAAATTTGCTGCTGTGTTTCAATACCATGTTGTTTTAGTGCTTGCGCCAAATTTTGTTGGTTTATTTTATCTCCCTCGCCAAGTATTAAAGTAAGGTCTTGTTGTAGAGTAAGGTAAGTTGGATCATCACTTTTCGGTTGGGTTGGTGCCGCAACAGCAGGCAACTTAACTGGCACACTGACAGTGGCTAATGGGGCCGCCACCATAAAAATTATTAGCAACACCAGCATCACATCAATAAACGGAGTGACGTTAATCTCATGCTGCTCTTGTAATTCATCGCTATCGGTACGGTTACTACTAAATGCCATTTTAAAGCTCTTTAGATACTGCATCTGCAGCGTCTTCATCGTTAAGTAGGTAGGCTATGTGTTTTGCATCAGGGTGCTTTCGGTCAAGATCTCGGCTCACGAGTATCATGATCGCTGTCAGAATATCGGCTAACTGTGCTTTGTAACTGCCAATTACACGAGAAAAATGGTTGTACATAATAACGGCTGGGATCGCTGCAACTAACCCCAGAGCCGTTGCTAATAAAGCTTCTGCAATACCAGGGGCGACTACGGCTAAATTAGTTGTTTGTGTTTTAGCAATACCAATAAAGCTATTCATAATGCCCCAAACCGTACCAAACAAACCGACAAACGGTGCAACAGAGCCTATTGTTGCCAATATGCCTGTACCCTGATTCATATTTGCGCTTAGCGCTGCTTGTACACGCTCTAAACGCGCGACTAATCGCTCCTTTAAGCCTTCGTCAGTAGTAAGTCCTTCGCCAGTTAGTTGTAACTCATGTTGGGTTGCTTTTAGGAGTGTTAAGGCATCACTTTGTTGTAGTAATAAAGTGTGGTTGGCCTTTGCAAAACTTTCACTTTGAATTAAATGTTTAAGCAATTTTTTGGCATTTCGCTTAGTAATATTTAACTGTACAGATTTGAATATGCAGATAGCCCATGAGACTAACGATGCTAAAAGTAACCCGATAATTACGCTCTTCACAACCACATCAGCGCCCTTGTACATGCCGATTGGCGATAAGTCATGTTGATCAAAAGCCGCCTCGTCAACACTAACCGTGGTATTGGTGTCTGTATCAAGGTCAGATCCTACGGTTAAAGATTTAGCTGATAGCGTATTTGTATTCACCTCTGGTGTAACAGCATTACCTGTAACTTCTACTTTGGAGGCTGTTGACGGCGCCGCTTGTTGTGCGTGAACCGCAGACGTTCCACCACCCATTAAACACACAAATAACATAGTTCTTATAAACATTTTGCTCCCTAATTTTTACGTAATTTGTAAATGTGGCGATGTAACACCAACATACTTGATCAATATGCCGCATCGTTTTGATGGACAAATTATTGGCTATATAACTAATGCCGAACGAGATCCGATTTTCATCAAAAGAATAATAAATTTTTTATTAATAATGTTTGCAGAATATCTAAATTAACTTGAATAGGAATGAAAATCATTTATACTCGCGGTAAATATGCTACAGGAATAGTTAAATTTTGACTAGCACTACCGCTAACTCAGTAGGGTTTAATGCGCTCTACCAAGAACACCATGAGTGGCTTGTTTGCTGGATCGCTCGACGCACCTACAACAAAGATAATGCACAAGATCTCGCTCAAGATACATTTATGCGTTTACTTAATAAGCCCTCTTTGTATAACGAAATACAAAGTCCGCGAGCATGGCTTACAAAAGTTGCCGGAAACTTAGTAACCGATAACATTCGTCGCAAAGTTCTAGAAGAAAACTATTTATTATTTTTAGGAAGCATGCCAGAAGCAGCCTATTTTTCGCCTGAAGAGCAACTACAGCTGCTCAGTTTACTAGAGCAAATAGATAAATTATTGAGTGGTTTGAGAGCAATCGAAAAAACAGCATTTTTAATGGTTAGACTCGACGGGCTCAGTTATAAAGAAGTCGCAAAGCAACTCAAGGTGAGCCTATCATCTATTGAAAAATACATGGCGAAAGCGATGTTAGAGTGCTACACCCTTACATACTGTGATATAGAGTAAGCGATTGTGAATAATACGTGTGCCCAAAAAACACCTTTACCAGAACAAGTCGTACAGCAAGCGATTGCGTGGCGTATTTGTTTAGAGTCGGGCAACGCACAGTCTGCAGATATGGCTGAATATAGGCGATGGCGGCTTGCCGATCCGATGCATGAATTAGCCTGGCAACGGATAGAAAACATGGAGGCTGCATTTGCCGGGGTGAGTAAAAAAAATGGTCGTATTGCTCACATGACCTTAAAAAAAACCGATCATGATATACAAAGCATGAGTCGTCGCCAGGCGCTAAAAAGGATCGCTGGAACCACACTAGGACTTGCCAGTGTAAGCTGGTTGGCAGACAAACAGGGGGCATGGCAATACCTTAACGCAGATCACGCAACTACCAATCAACGGCAATTATTTACGCTCTCCGATAATAGCCAGCTTTGGTTAAATCATAACAGCACTGTTGAACTGAATTTTAATGCTCACAATAGATACATTCATTTAACCCGCGGAGAAATGCAATTTATAGCTTCAGCTAATACGCAGCCTGTGCAGGTGGCGTTACAGCACGGAACTTTACTTTGTGACAGCAAACAATTTTTTGTGCGTAATGAAGCCGATCATGCTTTAGTTCAAGTTATGCAAGGCAGTGTTAAGCTCGCGCAAGCAAACGGCTTATTTACCAATCAGGCGATCAAGGCTGGCGAGCTATATAAAATTACCGTAAATTCAATGCAACAGTTAGACAATCATATATTTGACTACAGTAGTTGGACAGCAGGGCTGTTGTCAGTGCGAAATATGTCAATCAATTCTTTTTTAGCTGAACTATCTCGTTATCACCGTGGTTTTGTAAAAATTGCCCCCAGTTTAAATGACTACCTTGTCTCCGGCGTTTTTCAGTTAAATGACACTCACCTGATCCTTAAAACAGTCGCTCGTAGCGCTCGGGCAAGTGTGCATTACAGAACCCGTTGGTGGGCCGAAATTCGCTCATAACTATGTTTATTTAGTTCATCAGGAAAAAATATAAAATAATTATCATTTAGAGTTACGGGATTACTATTTTCATGCGTCATATAAGTATGCATTAAAGAAATAGGAAACCATTTATGCCCCGCGCAGCGTTAAATTTACTCATCGTAGTCACAGGTTTGTTGGTGATTACCCCTTCAGCAAGTTTAGCTGAACAAGTATCTGCAACATCACAATTAAAAATGATCAAATTTGATCTTCCCGCAGGCCAGCTTGGTGATGTACTGACTTTATTTTCACGCCAAGCGGGTGTGACTTTATCATTTGAAGAGCGTGTTGTCGGTGGTTTTTCAGTCGCTGCAATAACCGATGAAATGACCATAGAGGCAGCCTTACAAAGGCTGTTAAGCAATACCAATCTACAAGCTTTACCTGTTAGTAATAGCGCATGGCTAGTGCAACAAAAAACCACCCAAGATTTGATCACGCTAAATACCATTAATGTGCAAAGTCGCAATAGGGATCTAAAAGATCAAACCTATACCGAAGCCGCATCAGTAAACCTAATTACCCAGCAAGATATTGAACGCTTTAGAGGAACCAGTGTTGGCGATATATTTCAAGGTACACCCGGTGTTTTGATCAGCGAAAACCGTAACTCAGGCGGGCTTGATGTTAATATTCGTGGCATGCAAGGCCAAGGACGAGTACCTGTAGTGATAGATGGTAGTCGTCAAGAAACCACCGTGTATCGCGGCTATTCTGGTGTATCGAGCCGCAGTTACATTGATCCCGATTTGATTGGCTCACTTAAAATCAGTAAAGGTCCTATCATGAGTGCTGATGGCACTGGGGCGACAGGTGGCTTGGTGAGCGTTAGTACATTGTCGGCTGATGATATTGTTAAAGAGGGTGAGCTCAGCGGGTTTAGATTACGTGTTAGCGCCATAGGTAATAGCGCTAATACGCCAGAGCCAGGTACATACGCAGGGTATTATTTACCACGCAATGCCTATCGTTCACAGTGTCGCTTTTCGAGTTATTGTACTGAGCAGTACATAATGCCAGAGCGCTTTGCTCCTGAGGAGGGCATGGATAGACCCAGCTTATTTGAGTTTGCTAGTTATGCAGGCAGTTTTGCTGCCGCTAAGCATTTTCAGTGGGGCGATCTAATTGCTGCTTATGCTAAGCGCGAGCAAGGTAATTACTATGCAGGTAGTAACGGCCCTGCACCTGAAATAATTTACGCAGCCCCCGACAAACTTGCTTGGTACACCGAAACGGCGGTGTCAATGCAAGGGGCATCGCGGTTTCGTGCCAATGAACGCATCCCCAATACCAATTTTTCTAGTGAATCTTGGCTGTTAAAAAGCAATGTGTTGCTGCCCAACGATCAAAGCCTCGAAATGAGTTATATACGCTATAACAGCAGCTACGGCGAAATGATGCCATCGCAAATACGCTCTTTTGGTCAAGCAAGGCAATGGCTCGATAGCGAAGTCACTAATCAAACTTACACAGTGCGATATCGCTGGCAGCCAATCAAATATGATTGGGCTGACTTTAAAGCCAACTTTTGGCATACCGATGCACTTACCCATTTAAATACCCCTGGTGTCGGCTCAGTAGATATAGTCGATAATGTTGCTCGCAGCGATGATTATCAGCGCTTTGGAACTGATGTGAGTAATACCATGATGTTTTATTCAGCGGGCGAACTAGCGCTGAGCTATGGTGTTGCCGCACAGTATGAAGACATGGATACCGACACCCCTGAAACCGAAGGGTTCTATGCAGGGTCGCGCAGTGGTTGGCGCAAAGAATTTAGTGCTTTTACAGCCATTGATTGGCAGTTTTTAACAGCATGGACACTCGAAGCGGGACTGCGTTTTACGCACTTTTCATCGAAAGATAATAACCCAGTAACCATTACTAGCAACGATCCTGCTTGTGTGTCTGACGGCGCCGATGGTTGCCTAGAAGTACAGTATGAAAATAGCCACTCAGGCACAGCACCATTGGTTGCTATAAAGTGGCAGGCATATAAAGGACTGCAGTTTTATATTCGCCACAGTGAAGCTTTGCGTATGCCAAGCCTATTTGAAAGTACCTCTGGTTGGTCTGTCAGCCCCGTTTTAGATATCCCTTTAGAGCCAGAGCATGCTAAAAACCAAGAAATTGGCCTTAATTATTTAACCGACTCATTACTAACAAATAACTATAAAGTGGGCTTTAAGCTCGCCTATTTCCAAAATCATGTTGATAACTATTTAACCCGTACGCAACCCAATGCGTGGGAGCAAAAACAAGGCGGCCTCAACGATTTTTTTCGAATGCGAAATATCGACAGCCTAGATTTAAATGGCTGGGAGCTTAATTTTAGCTACGACACAAAATACTGGGTTGCTGAGCTTAGCGGCACGCATTATACCCAGATAGAAGTGTGTAATGTGGGCAGTTATGTGCGCTACTACTGTAATGATTGGGGCCTTCCTGAAAGCTATATTAATAACATGATCCCGCCAAATTGGCACGCCAGTGCTCACCTTGGCTTACGTTTATTTGAGCAGCAATTAGAAGCTGGGCTGCGTGGCACATTTATGGGAGAGCGCAACTCAATTCCTCGCTATAACGCACCTACAGGGTTTAATGAACCGGTACTTTGGCACAGTTATAACCTTTTAGACATCTACGCTAGTTATAAATTTAACGACGACACAACACTCGATTTTACCATCGATAATGTTACAGATCGTTATTACCTCGACGCTTTAAGTTTAGGTTTAGTACCTGCACCAGGAAGAACTGCACGGCTGAGCCTAACTTATAATTTTTAACTGATAACACCTATCAGCAAGGAGTACAAAAGAATGAAAAAACTATTTGGCGCAATAGCCATAGTCGGGCTTTCGCTTACTATGGTAGCCTGTGGTAGCGGTAGTGATAACAAAGACAGTACACAAACAACAGAGCAAAAACCAACAGCGGTTGTTGAGCTGCAATCGCCAGTAGAATCAGCATTCTCACTAAAGGATGGCGCGGTAAAAGTCACGCTGAATGCTGAGGCGAGTACAAGTGCAGAGGGAACAGATTTAATTTATCAATGGCAGCTCATTGAACGACCAGCAACAAGTACTGCTAATATCACCAACACCAATACCATAACAACAGACTTTACTGCAGATTTACCAGGCAATTATGTTGTGAGTTTAATTGTTAATGACGGGGCAAATAATAGCGAAGCCGCGCGTATCACGCTAAGCGCAACCAGCCCGTATCCAGTCGCAATTACTGACTCAGTCCATAGTGTTAATTTAGGCACTAATAGCGTAGGTTTAGATGGTAGCCAAAGTGTAAACCCAGCAGGTGGCACCGATTCATTACTATACCAATGGACGCTTATGGAAAAGCCCACCGACAGTGCGGGTTATTTAAATAACGCAGAGCAAAGCCAAAGCACACTGTTTGTTGATTTAGCCGGTGATTACACATTGCAATTAGTGGTGACTCATAACGACGTAGCAAGTGAACCAAAACAAGTTGTGGTAAGCGTTTCAGAAGGTAATGCGCCACCAGTGGCTAAAGCCGACGACATAACTATTATCCTAGGCGAAGAAGTTATCTTAGATGCATCAGCCAGCATTGACCCTGAAGGGGAGCCACTACAATATCGCTGGCAATGGCCGTCACGCTCAGCAACAGATCCCGAAAATGTACCACTACCAGAGCTTACAGGTACAAAAACGGCTGTAGTGCGTTTTACCCCACAAGCTGTGGCAAGTTATAAATTAATACTATTTGTATTTGATGGCACCCGAAAAAGTGAAGAAAAAGAAGTTACAGTTACCGTCAAAAAAGATCCTAACGCGACTAGCAATGCCCCACCGATCGGTGAATTATCAGCAACCGGCTATTACCCATCTAATAGTATTGGTGAACAAGAAGTAGGCTTAAGAGCTGAATTTAATTTTACCGGCTATGATCCAGAAGGCGAGCCGTTACAAATTATTGCAGCTACGCTTATTGAAAAACCGCAAGGAAGTATTGCAGAGCTAGTGGATATTGGTTCTTGGAAACCTATGGGTAAAAAGATTCAAAAGCTTGATATAACCGGCAGTTATTTAGTACGTATGGTTGTCTCTGACGGCGAAAACCAAATTTCAGTTGATGCCAGCATGCAAGCTAAAATAGGTAACGTTAACGGTCAACCTGCAACTGGCGGCGTTGATGCACAATCAAAGTCAGTGCTGGTGGGTGATGCATTAGTGTTTGATGCATCAAGTAGCGACCCTAATGATGATCCACTGACCTTTCATTGGCAGTTAACAGATAAGCCTGATGGCAGTAATGCGACTATCGAACCGGTAATTGAACCGCAAAGCCAAGAATACCGCCGTGCAAAAGTGATCACCGATGTGCCGGGATCTTATACCGCGCAGTTGATTGTAGAAGATGACCGTGGTTTATTTGCTAAAGCGTATGCACAAGACAGTGGTTTAGCTAAATTTACCAATACCGCTCCAGAGATCCGTTCCGTTGTGTGGGCGCGTAGCTGGGGACGCTTAAATCCTGGCCAAGATTACTATCAAATTTTACCGTGCATGTCGTTATTACATCGGCCAGTAACCGTTGATGCCGATGGTGATGAAGTATTTACTCATGAAGAGCTTGTCAGTACCCCAGCAGGCGGCGAGTTTACTAGTAACCCAAGTGAAGCTGATTGCCCAAATACCCGTGGGCAAGTATTTACAAAGCCAGGTAAATATACATTCCGTTATTCTGCAACAGACCTAATTGATGATGCGCCGCAGTATGATTTTGTTGTCAACGTTGACCCACTCACAGAGGCCAAAGGTGTACGTTTACGTAGCATCAACGAAGATAATGAAAGCCTATGGCGGCCATTACCGTATGAGAATATTCCACCCTTTGCGAACGACTTTAGTGCCAGCTCTAAACCTTATCTTGAAGAGGGTTATATTAGCTGGTCATTAACCGCCACTGATGCAGATTACACCATTGAAAATTTACAGGTGCGCCATATTAATGGTGGGTTAGCAAGCTTAACACCGCGTTTCGAAAACCTAAAAAATGAGCAAGTAATAGCAAAGGGCAAATCAGTTGCATTTAAAACTATATTGCCTGTGGTTGCGTGTATTCGTAACGAAGAAGCATCTGAAGGTTTTCATTTTTCTTTTAACATTAAAGAAATTCCTGAAATAACATTTGTTTATGAAACATGGCGCACAGCCAACAAATCAAGCCTATTCTATGATTGGTCTGAATGTGCTGCTGAATAACTAAATACTTGGTAGTTCAACGAATAACAAAAAACCCAGCGTACCGCTCTGGGTTTTTTGTTATTAACTTAATCAACTTCCTATCGTTGTTTTTATCGAAAATTTCGCGCCATAATCTTGTAACCCATAAATCAATTGGTACACTAGAGCCAACTTATAAAGAGCAGGACAAGCTATGTCGCCCGCCAAAATACGCAGTGATGTCATTAAATTAACTGTATTAAGCGATAAAAAACCAGATTACTATTTTATCCAAGGTTATTTTTTAGGGTTAGGCTTACTGCCCGACATAATAATGCCCAGCCAATGGCAGTCAGATCTATTAGGTGACATTAATTTTACAACAGACACTGAGTTAAAGTACCTCGAAAGCCTGATGGAAAATTACAATAACAGCATGCATAAAGTGATGACCGAAGACCTTAAAATGCCCACTAAATGCAGCTTATCGAAAACCGACTACCGCGATTCACTTAAAGCTAATATGCCACTGCCTAATTACTGTAAAGGGGCATTACAAGCACTTAAATTTATCGACAAACGCAGCCTAAACAAACACCAAAAAGACCTGCTAACGAGTTTAAATGAAGTACTGAGTGCATTTAGCTCTGAACAAGTTGCAGTTAAAAAATTTGCTGACAACCAAGGCCTAGCGCAAGCCTATAAAAAGAACTACAGCTATTTTGTAGCCGATGTGCTTTATAGCGTTCGTTTTATTGAAGACCCCAGCTGGACAGATGAAGACGAAGCCGCGTTTAACGAACAATTTGCGGAAGAGTTTGCAGGTGAACACCACAACGATGACTTTGCTGGTAAAGTGCTCGACGACGAAGTGATTGATCAATTAATGGAAGCAATCCTTAGCGATTTTACTCCAAGCGCATTTGAACCTATATCAGCGTTACTGGAACTGTTTGAAGGTGTTATTACAGAGCAATACATAGCACAGAACCAAGGCCACTTTTGGCTGATCCACGAAACACGCCCTTATATGATGTTACGAGCGCATCGTGCACAAATCAACGCATTACAAGGTAACATACAATACGCTATTGACGAATTTGAAGCGCTTTGGCAACTAAACCCCATGGATAATCAAGCTAATCGCCATTGGCTAATGAACTGCTATGTAATTAAAGGACAGTGGCAAAAACTGGATGCGTTTTTAGCCGACTTCGACAGCGAAGAACTTCATGCCACAGCAAGCCGCGCCTTGAGTGAGTTTCATAAACATGGTGACTCTAGCCAAGCCAAGCAATACAAAAAGCAACTTAAACAGCTTAATAAACATTTTATAAAAATACTCACCGGGCAAGAAAAACTAAAATCTGAGGAGTTTCATTTTTACAGCCCAGGCAGTAAAGAAGAAGTGGGTATATACCTAAATTCACTTGGCAAACAAGCTTGGATAGCCACCGAAGGCAGCTTGTTTTGGCTAAGAAAAAAGTAAATAGGTAGGTGAAAGGTTAAAGGCTAAAGGTGAAGGGTTAAAAACCCAGTACGCTGGTTAGGAATGCACATTAAATCGCCTAGCAGCGGGTTCACCCCGCGATCTATAAACCGGCTTCGGATTTCGTGCTACGGAATACACCCTAGCACCTAGTCACTTCCCTAAACCTAGCGCCTTTATTTTGTAGGAACGAGCTTTAGCTGTGATTATTTAAAAACCAATTTTACCACCGAGCTCACCGAGGCGCTTCGCTACACAGAGAAGATATAAAACCACGAGCTTCGGGACCTAGTCACTTCCCTAAATCAAAAGTCTTTTCGTCATTTTCTCTTCAGCGCAGCGCCTCTTAACCTCTGTGGTGAATAAATCATTTAAAATCAATTTTACCACCGAGAGCACCGAGGCGCTTCGCTGCACAGAGAAGACAAAGCAGCGGTCTAAGGTAATCATCCTAGCACCTAGTAACTTTCCTAGAACCTAGCTCCTTACAGTCTACAAAATATTACCTTTAAGGTGCTTTTTTGTAGGCCTTAAAGTTAGCTCCCCATATCAAACTTATTATTTTTAATACCATTATTAAGGATTGAGAGTGACATAGTACTAATTTCTGATTGTACATATGGCCAATAATCAGGGTTATCGATTGTTCTTTCTTTGATTTGATTTGGAATGAAACGGCTCATTTCAATATTGAAGTCTTTACGAGCTTCATCGTCATGCTGTAGCTTGTCTAATTGAATAGTCAGTGCCTCAATAAAGTCTTCGTTGGTTTTACCCCTGGCCGCAAGCTTTTTATTGATCAGTTGCTTAGATACTGCAACACCTCTTTGTTTTATCCATACTATATCCCATACATCGCGCGGTTTAATGCGCCTAGCACGGTAGGCTAATGCAATAAACTTGTCTGCAAGCGTTTCCGTTAATGATTGTACAGGGATCAGCAAACCTTCTGTTGGCGCGACAATATTATAGTGATTTATTAATGGCCTTTTTTCGATATCAAATGACGGGATAGCGCAAATATCTATATGCATTTTTTGGCGGGGAAGATCAGGACGATTACTTTCTTTTTCGATACTTATTTTCCAAGATGAAGTATTAGCTTGATTATCTTCAGCTGGTTTATTTACCCATACCTGCACCTCATATTTATTTTGTATGTATTTTTGGATTTCAACTTCTAAGCCACTGAAACTACTTGGCTTGAAGTTATGCCCACCATTAAAATCTAAATCCTCAGATAATCTAGAACTGTTATGGCACAAACGAAGTGAGGTGCCACCAATAAAAGTAAGCGAAGGCATAACACCTTGTTTTACCATTGCAGCCATAATGTCGTGATGAAGAATTTCTTTTTCAATCACAGGCGTGACGCCAGCGTACTCTGGATTTGCAGCTATAATTTGGCGTATATATTCTGTTAGCATTTAGTTCTCCAGCATGTGTACGTTGCGATTGCAGGCTTTTAGATCTGCAATCGCTTGCAGCGTATTTGCTCGGTACATCTTGATGCTTTTATCGAAATATAGGTTTTTCGCAAATTTATCAATTGGTTTTTTTGTATGGGTCAGCTCAATAACCCCATACGGAGTTGAAAATGTGCCACTACGACCTTTCGTTATTACCGTTAACCTATCCATTAATATTTGCGAAATATCGCCCGTGTAACTGAGTTGGCTTTCTAGGCTAATGTAATTTAAAACGTCGCCACGTAGTTTTTTAACTATTTTATAAATAGCGGTGGTGGGGTCAGGTGGCGTGAGCGTGCTTTCAAAAATACCATTGCAGACTCTTCTTAATAGCCCTTTATTAACATTGTCAGTCAGAAACTTAGTGAATGCAGGAGTGGGTTTTTCAGCCATCATAAAAGCCAATTCTGCACTGGTATGAATACCGCCACCTGCTTTAACAGAGCTAGCTAGTATTGCTAATAATCTTTCTGCTTTATTCATTAGATCTACAATTTCATACTTATAATGTTATTAATTGTAGACCTTAAGCTTAATTGAAGCAAACTAGAGTTTAGATTAACTCTAGTTTGACTTGTATTGTCATCTAGCCCTCGTACTTATATCACCCTATAAACCGACTTCGGGCAATGAGCGGCGGGCTAATCCTAGCGCTTCCTTGTAGGTCGTCATTTATGGCGACAATGTCTAATGTTGAAAATTGACGCGCTAAAGCACGACCTACATTAGACTCTTTATGTTTTTCTCTAAAGCGCAGGCCTCTTAATCTCTGTGGTGAATAAATCACTTAAAATTAATTTTACCACCGAGACGCTGCGCTACACAGAGAAGGTAACGAGTTGCGAGCAACGAGCTGCGAATATCGGGCTTCGAGCGACGAGTAACGAATACAGCCTAGAGTCTAGTCACTTTCCTAGAACCTAGTGCCTGTTACTCCCTAGAACCTCGCAGCTTTTTCGATCTGTGATTGTTTTAAAAGCTATTTTACCACCGAGAACACCGAGGCGCTGCGCTACACAGAGAAGATAACGGACGGCGGGCAAACCCTAGCACCTAGTCACTTCCCTAGAACCTAGCACCTTCGCTCAATAAATATAACCAATACAAAATTCTTAATTTTTGCTAATTAGCAGCTATGTACTTGGTGCTCATCGGAAAACTCTATGTTTTTAATACATTTTCATGTTAGGTTAGAGTTAAACTTAATGAAAGCTTAACGCTCTAATCATTAAGTACTATTAATTAACCACGGAGCGGTAGATTTAGTGTCTAATAAAACACTCAGTTACTACAATCAAAACGCACAAAGCTTTAGCGACTCAACGCTTAATGTTGATATGTCGGCGCTTTACGCTGAGTTTTTACCGCTTATCCCTAAACACGGCCATATTTTAGATGCAGGCTGCGGCTCTGCCCGCGACGCTGCGTATTTTAAACTGCAAGGCTTTACCGTAAGCGCGTTTGACGCAAGCGAAGAGCTTGCAAAGTTAGCCAGTAGTTACTTACAACAAGCCGTTGCAGTTAAAACCTTTCAGCAGCTTGATTGCAGCAACCAATACGATGGTATTTGGTGCTGCGCTAGTTTATTACACGTACCAAAAAACCAACTTCCGCAGGTGTTTTTAAAACTGCAAAATGCCCTAAAACCAAACGGGGTTTTGTATGTGTCGTTTAAATATGGCGATACAGAACGCGTACATAACGGTCGCGAATTTACCGATTTAAATGAAGACGGCCTAACCGCGCTAGTTGCTCATCACACCGAGCTTAAAATACTAAAACAATGGCAAACGGTCGACCAACGACCAGAGCGCGAAAGCGAAGTGTGGCTCAACGCATTATTAACGCGCAGCGAATTAATAAATGAATAGCTTTAACGAACAGCACCAATTGCAAAGTAATAAGCAGCAGCTTATTACGGGTGCCGATGACCCGCTATTACCTAATCTTGTACATGCAATAAATAATGCCACAGAGATTGAAATCACAGTGTCATTTATCCAACCCAGTGGCTTGGCTTTGTTATTTGACCCACTCAATGAAGCTTTACAAAGTGGCGCAACACTAAAGCTGTTAACCTCCGATTACCTTGATATTACTCATCCTAATGCGCTCAGAGAGCTAATGGTATTAGTGGATCGTGGTGCCGATGTGCGTATTTACCAAACACAGAGCAACCAAAGCTTTCACATGAAGTCGTATATTTTTGTCAAAACAAACGACACCAGCGAAATTACGTCTGGTTGTGCCTTTATCGGCTCAAGTAACATTAGCGCCAGCGCACTTACTAAAGGTCATGAGTGGAATTTTAGACATGATTACATGCAGCCAAAAACAAGCCAAGCAGCGCAGCAATTTTTAAGTATTCGGAATGCTTTTAATCATATTTTCAACCACGAGTTTGTCAGCAATTTAAGCCATGAATGGATTAATAACTACATTGCTAGGCGCAAAACACAGCGGTTTGTAGCGGTAAATCATGCCGATACAGCGGAACAAATTATTGAACAAAGCGAAGCTAAAACACCAAGGCCAGCTCAAATTGAAGCGCTCAATGCTCTAGCGCAAACTCGCGCTGAGGGCTTTAAACGGGGCTTAGTAGTGTTAGCAACAGGCATGGGTAAAACATGGTTAAGCGCGTTTGATGTTAAACAATTCAAAGCTAAACGGGTATTATTTGTCGCGCATCGTGAAGAAATACTTGTACAAGCACAGCGTACTTTTGCTGAACTACTGCCGCTTTCAACGGGATTCTATAACGGTAAACACCGCGACAAAAACGCCGACTGTTTATTTGCTTCTATTCAAACCATTGGACGAAGTAATCATTTAAAGCAATTTGCACCAACGGCGTTCGACTACATCATTGTTGATGAGTTTCATCATGCCAGCGCACGTGTTTATCGTCAGCTATTAAACTATTTTGAACCACAGTTTTTACTCGGTTTAACCGCCACGCCAGAACGAACCGACCAAGCCGATATTTTAGGATTGTGCGACAACAATTTAGTGTTTGAGAGAAACTTAACGCAAGGAATTGATCAAAAAACGTTAGTGCCGTTTCATTACTATGGTATTTGGGACGAAAACGTAAACTACCAAGCCATTCCATGGCGCAATGGTCGATTTGATCCTGCAGCACTAGAAAACAAATTTGCGACACAAAAACGAGCCGATCATGCGCTTGCACAGTGGCAGCAATACAAACAACAGCGTACGCTAGGCTTTTGTATTTCCACCAAACATGCCGATTACATGGCTGATGCGTTTAATAAAGCGGGTGTAAAAGCACTATCAGTACATAGCCAATCAAAAGTACGCAGAAATGAGGCACTTAAACAATTAGAAAAACGCCAAGTTGAAGTGCTATTTACCGTTGATCTGTTTAATGAAGGGACTGACTTACCCAGCATTGATACTATTTTAATGCTGCGCCCAAGTGATTCTAAAATCCTGTTTTTACAGCAATTAGGGCGTGGTTTGCGTACGCTAGAAGGTAAAACGCATTTAGTGGTGCTCGACTTTATTGGTAACCACCATAGCTTTTTAAATAAGCCTTATGCGTTACTCCATGAAACTACGCCAAGTGGTGTAGTAAAAAAGCTTAAAAAGCCAAATCTTGCTAACGGCTGCTTTATAAATATTGATTTAAAAGTCACCGACTTTTGGCAACAACTTGCTAAGGCGCAGCGCACCACTGCTCTTGAAGATATAACACAACTTGCTGAGCAACTTGGGCATTTACCTACCTTAAGTGAGTTTTACTACCACTATGGGGATATAAAAAAGGTAAACAGCAATTACACAAGTTGGTTTGAGTTAATCGCTAAAACACACAACATTGATGATGAGGCACAACAAGGCGCTGAGCAACTATCGCCGTTCTATGACTTTTTACATAAGGGCATACAAACAACCAGTATGACCAAATGCTTTAAAGCTATTTTGCTTGAAGCTTATGTGGCATTAAATGGTTTTGCTATTCCCCCAACAGTTGCAGAGCTTGCAGCCATGAGTGCTAAAGTATTAGCGCGTCATCCAAATTTAAAACAACACGATTTATCAGCCAAAGAGCAGCGAGCTGCCGCTGATTCACAAACATGGCAAAGCTACTGGCGTAAAAACCCAATCAAAGCTTATACCAATAAAAATAAAGACGGCACGCAGTGGTTTAAGCTAGAAAACGACACAGTAAAAGCCACGTTTGACGTACCCGCAGAAAAATGCGACTTACTAAACAACGCCGTGTTAGAACTGGTTGAATACAGCTTAGCTAAATACAGCCAACGGCTAAAAGTAAACGTAGCAACAACTGAACAAAATACCGTGCAACAAGCTGACAATGTGACTCAGCTAGCGTTTAAAGATCGTGCCGATACAACAAAAGAGCAAGATAACGCATTAAAGCTGCCGTATTTCCCCAATATTAAAATAGCTTGTGGGCATTTTAAAACAGGGGATGAAAGCGATATGGAATTGATGGACGCGCCACTTGGCGCGGGCAAGCTCGACCCACAAGTACATTTTTTAGCACGCGCATCAGGTAACTCAATGAATGGCGGTAAACACCCAATACTTGATGGTGATTTACTGTTACTTGAGCTTATAACACCCGATAAAGCAGGGTCGTTACGCGGCCAAATAGTGGCGATAGAGCGGGATGATATAGGCGGAGAAGGGCAATATTTACTGCGCAAAGTTAATAAATTACCCAATGGGCAATATGAGCTAATTGCTCAAAACCCAGATTACGAAGTAATGATTGCAGATGAAAGCATGCGAACATTCGCGCGGTTTAAACAAGTGGTTGCAGAGTAGTTACGCTTTAACTTGTAGGCGCATAGCTTGCTAGCGCGAAAAGCGCAGCTTTTAAATTTGTAGGTCGTGCCGTAGGCTCGATTTTATATCGCGCTTTGTTTTTGTAGGAACTGGCTTTAGCCGTGATTTTATATGGTTTTGGGGAAAGGGATTTAAAACCTCTATTCGAGGTTTTTGCCAGATTGCTGGCGGCAACCAAGGGGCGGCTGCCGCCGACCGCCCCTTGGAACCCCACGGCGCCCCGAGGATCACACTGTGTCCTCAAGTTAAAAATTGATGTGAACGTAATCTCCGTGTATTCGCCATCCATGGCGAAGACACTGCTTAACTTGCATCCATGCAAGTGATTACTCATCAATTTATAACTTTCGGGTGTGATCACGGGGAATTGGAGTGTGCTGGTAGATTGTATTGCTAAAGTATCCCCAGAATTAGCCTTTATATATCAATGAACTAATAGTATTAAAAAATGTGGGAAGCGAGGGAACATTCATGGTGTTTTGTGATCTTATGAATCGCTTAAAAACAACAGAGCTA
>NZ_JACJEW010000055.1:0-23889 GCF_014164315.1 Pseudoalteromonas sp. SG44-1 | reverse complement strand
CGATAATACTGCGCCACTGTTCAAGGCTACGTGTTTTTCTCATGGCTATCTCCTCATTGAAATTCGGAAATAGCTTAATCATTTTGACGAGTTACTGGCAGGTGCATTTTGCTAGACGCTTACGATATACAAGAAATTCTTGTAAAAGGATTAAAAGCTGAACCTGATCAACTTAAGTCTTTTGATCCAACTCAATACTCTTCTTTTGATATTGCTACAATGGCCGTAGCTGCAGATGAGTTTCTGACCTTCTGGAAGTACTCAAATGGAGAATATGAATTAGATGACGATATATGGGCTTTTTTCATTCATGCCCCTAAAAACAATCGACAAGTAATATCAGATATCGAAGGTGTTTTATTGGCTAGCGGTAAGTTTATTAAAGAAGAGGTTGATTTTAGCCAATACAAATAATACGCCTTTCATTTACTAGTTAGCGTATGTTCAGTCATTAATTTTGTTGGTGTATTATCGTTCGCGCACCCCAAACATTAAACTATTTATCATCGGCATTTTAGGCCGTTGATCAATAGATTACAGGTCAATTTTTCAGTTAGATTTATGGATAATAAGAATATGAAAAATATTATTAAATACTTTTTCACTTTAAGCATTTTACTATGCTCTACTTCGACTTTCTCAAAAGAAAACGATATTCAATTTAAATGGAAATTAACGCAAATCATTGCTTCAGATACAAATACCATAGAAATTAAAGATGGTAACTTTGTTAAAATTGATGATGCGGGGATCCTTGAGATGATGAAAGAGTATGGGAACAGGTATCATCCTTATCACAGAGAAGGGAACATATTACATGTAACCTCAGCTGGAGAGACAACTAAATGGGAAGTATTACTTGTAGATAAACATAATCTTCATCTTGATACACCAATTGGAACCTATATTTTAAAACGTTAAATCTTATATTTATAAATAGCTTAGCTATTTTTCTTTTCACGCGCTAATTGATTAGGTAATAACTGCTCTACAATTTCCCTTGCTGGCAATGTGTAACGCACGCCATCGAACATTACAGATGTAAATTCATCAATACTTGTTATACCTGTTAATGTCCATCCTTCACCGCGCTCAGGGCAATAAACAGTGGTTGTTGGTTGTATTACTTTAAATTCGTCATTCATAATTAGCTCAGTTATTAACTTGTATGGCGGGTATCTTAAGGGAATAATAGCGGGCTTTAAAGCCGTAATTTAATTTTATTTATGAACAATGAGTTTGCACTAAGTCGAATCACATTAAAGCCAATTAAGCATAGGGACTGTAGTGCGTTGTGGGCTATTTTGTCTGAGCCGTTAGTTGCTCAGTTTAATGACTATGCAGTGCCACTTGCACGTGATGACGTAAAACAACTGATCCAAGATGATATTACTGGCATGTATGAAGGAAATACGCTGCGCTTTGGAATGTACTTACTAAATACGTCGACCTTGATTGGCTGCATTGGTTTATATGATATTGAAGAAGATACTGCTTGGTTAGGTTTTGAGTTGTCACCAAATCATTGGGGGAATGGGTTTATGTCTGAAGCATTAGCATTTATGCTAACAAATATAACAGCCGTTGTTGCGCAGTTAGGCAATGAGTTGAGCATTACTAATTTACAGGCGAAAGTGGCGACAGAAAATAGCCAAAGCCAGCAACTACTTCGCCGTTTTAAATTCACTCATGTAGCGAGTGAACAATGGTTGTATCAACTGTAAATCACACTTTGTTACATAACGGTAGTTTAATTAAAAATACAGAAAGGGTATTGTTTTTAAAACAATCTTTACCTGAAAGCTATGCTGCTATTAAAAAAACTAAATCGCACTGCAATCATAATTCTATTGAGTACAGCCGGCTTCATTGCATGCGCTATTGTCATTTATAAATATAACGCGCATTACACGTCAAATTTTAAAGACATCACTATTTATTCTCAGGTATTGGATGAAAGTAGGAAAGTGTTTATTCGTTTACCTAACAATTTTGAGCCAAATAAGCGCTACTCCTTGATCATTAGAACCGATGGTAACTTTAATCTTACGCAGTGGGATTCAGTGATGGCTGAGTTACCAGCGCAGCAAGATACAATTTTAGTGTCTATTCCTAATCAATTTTGGACCTTTACCAGAAATCGTGATTTAGTGCCGCCGTATGCACGCCAAGATGTGAATACCCAAGCAAGACCAGCAAGTGAAAATTCACCAGAATTATTTGGTCAAGCAGATCAATTTTTGGCTTTTATTGAAGGTGAGTTATTACCGTATTTAGAATCACATTATAAGCTAGATAATAATCGTGTTTTGTCGGGCTATTCAGCAGGAGGGAGTTTTGTTTTATACACTATGAGTACAAAGCCTTGGCTGTTTAACGGTTATTTTGCATTTAGTCCGGCTGCTTGGTACGACGATATGACCGTTGTAAAAGAGTTTGATCGATTCTTATCGCAACGATGCCTCAATACAGACGATAACATACCGCTGTCGCTCTATATAACAGTAGGAGGCGCCGAGCATCCTTTAATGTTAAGTGCCTTTGCTGGTCTTAATAATAGCCTTAACATATATGCTAATGATATTATTTGGAATAGCAGAATTAATGAAGGTTTAGAGCACAGGGAAAACCCGGTGCATAGTGTTAAGCAGGCACTCGATTTCTATAATTCATCAATAAACTAATATGCTTAACTAAATAATAAGACAGTAATAAACCACAAAAGAACACATCATACTATATTTGTTAATTAAGATAACTCTGCATAAAAAGTTATTTTCAACTAAAAGCTATCAAGAAGAATCATGAGCTTGATAAATCAAAGTTAGTAATTCGATTAAACGTATCACAAGAGTTATGTTTATTTGGCTATGGAGGGATCTTCATTGATACAACGACAACGTCTTAAATCAAAAAATATCAGTAAACAGTCGGTAATTGCAGCGAATTAGTAGGGGTTTAGAAGGTGAGTTTTATTTACACACTAACGACGTTTAATTTATCAATAGATAAGTTACAGAGTTTGCACTTAAACATAGAAAATCGCTATTACTTTAAGTTAAAAGCTTAAATTTAATGCCCAAAGTGAAACACAGCGTGAAATAAGTTGTCGCTAAAGAATAGATATTTTGCTGGTGAGTTGGCGTAGCATTTTTTCAGGTTCTGGCGCAGGTTCATTTAACCCTGAAATAATGGTCATAAAATAACAATCTAACATCACACTTGCTTTTATATCGTCAAACTCTTGCTGTTCATTGAACAGCCGTTTTTTAAACTCACTCATTTGCTGTTCAAAAAAAGCTGCTTGCCAAATCATATCGCTTATCAATATTTTACTAAATTCAATGTTATTACAATAAAATTCAAACAACGGTAGGGCATAGTGACGTAACTTAAGCCTTGGTGCATGTTGGCGATCAGTTAAACTAGCCTGATGAATGATCGTATCTATTTGTTGCTGCATTCCTGCTTTTAGTAAGTCGATTTTATTTTCGAAATGACTAAACACAGTACCAACGGCCACATTAGCCGCTTTTGCAATTTCTCGTGTAGATGTATGAGCATAACCTTGCTCTAAGAATAACAGCCAAGCCGAGGTAAGAATTTTATTATAGGTTTGCGTTTTTTTATTCATTGTATATCAATTATATTTAACTTGTGATAGTAAAGATGAAGTTACTTGAAAAAGTGACTGCGCTCAATTATATTTGTGAGCGCGCTCATTTAAACAAGGAACTTATATGAACTTTATCAAACAAGTTATTGGTTACGGACTATTTATCCCATTTATTATTTTTTATTCTTACATGCTAGGACCATTACTTAAAGCAATTTTATTACCGGGGGGAATTTTAATGTTATGGATAATTTTAGGACCTAAGGAAGGTTATTTGGCTTTGACAAAAGCGTTTGCAACTAAAGGTAAAGCAAAAAAAATGTGATCGCAGCGGGTGCTAAATATTAGCAAAGCAGGCTGATTAAATAATCAGCCTGTAAGTGTTCTAGTTATAATGTGTAATGAAAACCAAATGCAATGCCATCATCTTCTGATAGACCCATTTGATATTCTTGTTCTTTATCGGCACTTGAAAAATCACTAAAGTCTTTACGTGCTTCAATGTAAAAAATCGTATCTTCGTCGAATAGATAGTGAAAGCCAAGTACTGTAAATTGACGTTTAAAGTTGTCATTTGGGTCGGCATTAAAATTTGGCTGGATCACGTAATCTGTTCCAGCATCATAGACGTTATATGCAATGAAGGTACGAATGTCATTATCAAACTTATAAGATAATAAAGACTCTACCCCAATCGCGTCTTTGATCAGACGGCCTAAGTTATCGGTATCATGATTTTCATTTTTGTTGATATTTGCGGCAAAATAAAGGCCATCATTGTTGAAGTTACCCCAAGTAACGCCTGCGCCATAAATAAAATCATTAACAGACTGAATTCGTCCTGCGGCGTAATTTACGGTCAGTTCTCCGCGGTTAAACCCAGCAGAAAGTTTTAAGTCGTCGCTTACTGAATAGGTAACGGCTGCCCCATAGGTTGAATTAAATTCTACTTGTTGAGCAAGATCACTGCCATTTTCCCACAAAGTCTGACAAGCAGCTTCAGAAATGGCTTCGATATCGCAAGTATAAAAATCATTATTTTTAAATTGCACTTGTGTTGCAATACTAAAATCACCGAACGTATTACGATACTGCAATAACTTGTCACCGCGCCCGGTACCATTAATTGCACCATCGTCTTTGTTGTAGGTGTAAACACCGGCTGCATTACCATCCCAAACTAGGCTATAGTTAGTACTATAAACTACGTCGTACCAAGCACCCCATTGTTTACCAATTGTCACTTGTCCGTATTTTTCATGTGCTATACCTACATAACCAAGTCGGTTATATAAAAATTTATCTTGAATAGATTCAAAGCGGTTGTTATAGATAATATCGCTACTACCAACAGGGTTTACACCCCATTCTAATAAGGCTAAAGCTGACCACTGATCTTTTAGTTTGCGACTAAAATCAAAGCTAATCCGTGATGCACCATTAACTATTTCAGTTTGCCCTTGTGTGTGGATTATTCTGGCGTCAATAAAACCACCGATGGTTAAATTGTTTTTTCCGTCATCATAAACCTCAACAGCGTTTACGCTCGGTGCTATCAACGCGCTTGCGATGATGACCCCAATTAATTTTCTATTCATTTAATATTGCCTTGTGTGCTATTTATCATTGTCCTTTGGTCGCGCAGACTAACAAAGCTAAATTAATGGCTAAAGTGAAAAAATATCATCAAAAAATGATAGAGGAAATTTGAATTGTTAATTTATGTTCTTTTTGTGCGCAGCTACACAATACTAGCATAATAAATTGACCTAAATTAGCTTATTTCGATGGACAGCAGCTATAGCCCACAAAGCTAATAATTCATGGAAAAATAGGCCTATTTGGTTTACACTCCAGCCAATTTTATTTCTTTGATTTTCCCCGTTGGAGGGTAGCGCTATCATCAGTACAGCTAACATCACCATGCAATTTGGTGCTAAACCGTTATTTGAGAATATTTCAGCTAAATTTGGCGAAGGTAACCGCTATGGTTTAATTGGCGCAAATGGCTGTGGTAAATCAACATTTATGAAAATCTTAAGTGGGGAACTGGAGCCGTCAGCTGGTAATGTAAGTACTGATCCAAATGAACGTGTTGCTAAACTAAACCAAGACCAATTCGCTTACGAAGAATATTCAGTTATTGATACTGTGATAATGGGCCACAAAGAGCTGTGGGCAATTAAACAAGAGCGTGATCGAATCTATAGCTTGCCTGAAATGAGTGAAGAGGATGGCATGAAGGTTGCCGATCTTGAAACTGAGTTTGCTGAAATGGATGGCTATTCTGCAGAATCTAAAGCCGGCGAGCTACTAATGGGCGTAGGTATTGCAACTGATCAGCATTACGGTCCGATGTCAGAGATTGCTCCTGGTTTTAAACTGCGTGTGCTTCTTGCGCAAGTGTTATTTTCAGATCCAGATATCATGCTACTCGATGAGCCAACTAATAACTTGGATATTTATACTATCAAGTGGCTCGAAGATGTACTGAATCAACGTGATTGCACAATGATCATCATTTCCCATGACCGTCATTTCTTAAACTCTGTATGTACGCATATGGCTGATATTGACTATGGTGAATTGCGTATATACCCAGGTAACTATGACGAATATATGTTTGCAGCAACGCAAGCTCGTGAACGCTTATTAAGTGAAAATGCCAAGAAGAAAAATCAAATTGCCGAGCTACAACAGTTTGTTTCGCGTTTTTCAGCTAATGCATCTAAAGCAAAGCAAGCAACATCTCGTGCCAAGCGAATTGACAAGATTCAATTAGATGAAGTTAAAGCATCGTCACGTCAAACACCGTTCATTCGTTTTGAGCAAGAAAAACAGTTATTCCGTAATGCCCTTGAATTAACAAACTTAGGCCAAGGTTTTGACGATATGCTGTTCACTGGCCTTGAAGGCTTAGTTGAAGTAGGCGAGCGTATCGCTATCATCGGTGAAAATGGGGTTGGTAAAACAACACTATTAAATACTTTAGCAGGTCGTTTGGCACCGAAGCAAGGCGAGTTTAAATGGTCTGAAAACCATAATATCGGTTATTATGCGCAAGATCATGCTGATGAATTTGCCACCGATATGAACTTATTTCAGTGGATGGAGCAATGGCAGCAAGAAGGCGATGATGAACAAGTTGTTCGCAGTTTCTTAGGCCGTATGTTGTTCTCACAAAATGATATTAAAAAGTCTGTAAAAGTAATATCTGGTGGTGAGCAAGGCCGCATGCTATTTGGTAAGATTATGATGCATAAACCAAATATCCTATTAATGGATGAGCCAACGAACCACATGGACATGGAGTCAATAGAAGCATTAAACCTTGCGCTAGAAGCATATGAAGGTACGTTAATGTTTGTATCTCACGACCGTCAATTTGTATCCTCAGTTGCAACCCGTATTTGGGAGATCAAAGACGGCAAAATAATTGATTTCAGAGGTACTTACTCTGAATATTTAGCCAGTAAAGAAGGCTAAAGCTCAATTTACTTACTGCTCAAAAAGCCATGCTAGTCATGGCTTTTTTGTTACTCGATATTCGCAATTTAACAATTAATACGTGTATAATAACCGCCTTTAATGCGGACATAAGTCCGCTATAGGTATTAAAACCATTACTGAGGAGTATTTATGACTGTTGGCATTATTATGGGTTCCAAGTCAGATTGGCCAACTATGGAACATGCGGCGATCATGCTAGATAAATTTGGCATCGCTTACGAAACTAAAGTTGTATCGGCTCATCGTACTCCTCAACTACTCGCTGATTACGCAAGTTCAGCAGCAGAACGTGGTATTAAAGTAATTATTGCCGGTGCCGGTGGTGCAGCGCATTTACCAGGTATGGCCGCTGCTTTCACATCGTTACCAGTATTAGGTGTGCCGGTTAAGTCTAAAACGTTAAATGGCATTGATTCATTGCTGTCGATTTGCCAAATGCCAAAAGGTGTTGCGGTAGGTACATTAGCAATTGGTGAAGCTGGTGCTGCAAATGCGGGATTATTAGCTGCACAGATTTTAGGTTGTCAGCAACCGGAGATATTCGCCAAAGTTGAAGCGTTCCGTAAAGAACAAACCGAAACTATTTTAGCTAACCCAAATCCAGCAGAGTAATATGACTATTTTAATTTTAGGAGCCGGCCAATTAGCACGTATGATGTGTTTAGCTGGTGCGCCATTGAATTTAAATGTGGTTGCGTATGATGTTGGTAGTAAAAAAATTGTTCACCCATTAACTGGGCAAATCTATACTACAACGTTAGAGCAAGCCATTGTAGATGCTCATGCGATCACTGCTGAGTTTGAGCATATTCCTGATGATGTGCTAACGCTATGCTGTGCAAGCAAAAAGTTTTATCCGGGTAAAGCCGCGATTAAAACGGGTGGCGATCGCGCCCTAGAAAAAGCATTACTAAGTAAAACCGCGGTTAAGTGCGCACCATATCAGTTAATCACTGAAAAAGCCCATTTAGAACAAGCCGTTGCTAGCTTGGGTAAGCCATTAGTGATCAAAACCTGTCAAGCCGGTTACGATGGAAAAGGCCAGTGGCGTTTAAAATCAGATGATCAAATTGAGCAGATATGGTCACAAATGGCTGATTTTATTGCCTCCGGTACTGAATCCGCGCCACACACTATTATTGCCGAACAAATGATCCCATTTGATCGTGAAGTATCAATCATAGGTGTTCGCGATAAAAGTGGTAATACCGCTATTTACCCACTTACTGAAAACCAGCATACCAATGGTGTTTTAACCTTATCTATCGCCGGTAAAGAAAAATCTGTGATTCAACAACAAGCTGAAGATGCATTTAATAAATTGGCTAATGAGCTTGATTACGTTGGTGTATTGGCGATTGAGTTTTTCGATGTGGCAGGGCAGTTATTGGTCAATGAAATTGCTCCTCGGGTTCATAATTCTGGTCATTGGACCCAACAAGGCGCGCATTGTAGTCAATTTGAAAATCATATGCGTGCAGTCGCTGGGCTGCCATTAGGTAGCACACAATTGCAGCGTGTTACGGCAATGGTGAATGTGCTCGGACAAGCAGCGATCCCTCAGCAAGTACTAAGCATTGCTGAGGTTACGAGTCATTGGTATGGTAAAACAGCAAAGCCTGGTCGTAAAATGGGCCATATTAATGTATCTGCTGCGAACCTTCATGAGTTAGGTGAACGCTTAGCACAATTGTCGGAGTATCTTCCGGAGGAAGATTATCCCGGCGTATTAGCGGCCAGCACCGCGTTGATTTTAAATTAACTAAAAAAGCCGAGTTTATCTCGGCTTTTTACTTGAGGAATGGTTTTATGATTAGCGCTAAATACAGAACCGTGGTATTCGCTTTTTTCATGGCATTATTTATGTCTGGTTTTATGTCATTGGTAATTTCAATTTTTAATGTTGGTTTAATTGATAACATAGTTTCTATTTGGTTAGCGGCGTGGGCTTTTGCATTTTGTGTCGCATTTCCTACCGTAATTCTTGTAGCGCCAGTTGTGCATAAGCTCACTACAAAGATTGTGCGCTCGTAACGAAGGGATTATTTTGTCTGTGTCTGAACGGATTAAAAAGCCTCTATACCTGCTTTGTTTTGGCCTGTGTATCACCCCTTTAATTGGTGGTGGTAGTGCCCTAATTTGTGGCGCGATGTTTGCAATTTTGCTCGGTAATCCATTTGCAGAGCTATCCCAAAAGGCAAGTAAATGGATGCTCAAAGCCGCGGTGGTTGGCTTAGGTTTTGCTGTTGATTTTAATCAGGTGATTGAAGTTGGTCGCAGTTCGCTGGTACTGACCATAGTCAGTATTACAGCGATCATTGGTCTTGGTGAAATTTTAACGCAAGTCTTTAAATTAAATCGTAACACAGGTGTATTAATATCATTCGGTACGGCTATTTGTGGAGGCAGTGCGATTGCAGCAATGGCACCGGTAATTAAAGCTAAAGATCACGAAGTAGCGGTTGCACTTGGTGTAGTGTTTTTATTAAACGGTGTCGGTTTGCTACTATTTCCAACCATTGGTCATTACTTTAGTTTAAGCCAACACCAATTTGGTTTATGGGCAGCGTTAGCTATTCATGATACCAGCAGTGTAGTAGGGGCGTCAGCAGCTTATGGAGCTGTGGCACTAAGTATTGCTACAACAGTTAAGCTCACACGTGCGATGTGGATCATTCCCTACACTACGATTGCAGGTGTCTTTTGGCGCTCAGAAGAAAAGGCCAGCATTCCTTTATTTATTGTTGGCTTTTTAGCTGCTGCATTGATCAATACGTATTTACCTCAATTTACGGATCTCTGGCAGCTGATCAACACCGTAGCAAAGCAACTATTGGTAATGACTTTATTCTTAATTGGCAGTGGCTTATCACTGGCTGTATTAAAACAAGCAGGACTAAAGCCCTTTATAATGGCAATTATTTTATGGATAGTCGTAAGTAGTGTCATTTTGTTATTAATTTTAGATGGATATATCGTATGAAGAAGCAGTTTTCTATCGCCACATTAGCGTGCCTATTAATCAGTGGTTTTTCTAACTCAGCATTGGCCGCATCATCTTTACGTGTAGCCACGTTTAATGTGAGCATGGATGCAACAAATTATGCTGAAAATGATAAGGACGTTGATCCTAATGGCCTGGTAAATGCGTTACAAACAAATCATCCACAAATCAAAAATATTGCCGAGATCATTCAACGTATTCGCCCTGACATTTTATTATTAAATGAATTTGATTATGTCAGCAAAGCGCAAGGCATTGATTATTTTAAAACGCACTACCTTGCTAAAAGCCAAAATAAACAGCCCGCTATAGATTATCCGTACAGCTATGTAGGCCCAGTAAACACAGGTTTGAAAACGCCATTTGATCTAGATAATGACGGCCAAGCAACTGGTATTAAAGGGGATGCATTTGGTTTTGGCTTTTTTGAAGGCCATTATGGTATGGCCGTTTTATCTCGCTACCCAATTGATTTTGATAAAATTCGTACCTTACAAACCTTTAAATACAAAGACATGCCAGATGCTAAAATGCCTATTGATCCAACTACAGGTGAAAATTGGTATAACAACGAAGAATGGCAAGCTTTGAGACTCAGTTCAAAATCGTTTTGGGATATTCCGGTTACTGTAAAAGGTAAAACGCTGCACGTTATTGCATCGCACCCAACGCCTCCTGTATTTGATGGTGCTGAAGATAGAAACGGCTTACGTAATCATGATGAAGTACGTTTGATTAAAGATTATATCGCCAGCGCAGATTACCTCTATGACGATCATGGTGTCAAAGGCGGGTTAGCTGAAAAATCACGATTTGTTATAGTCGGAGATTTAAATGCGGCTCCTGAAGGAGATAAAAAACGCCCAGAAACAACGGATCAACTTTTAAAAAATCCATTAATAAACAGCAAATTTACACCAACCAGTAAGGGCGCTAAAACCAGCTACAGTGAAAAGTATGCAGCGGCTTACACTGCAAACTGGCAAGCTCGTGCAGATTATGTTTTGCCTTCAAGTTATGGCATTGAAGTCCATGATGGTGGGGTATTTTGGCCAACTAAAAGTAGCGAGTTGTACCGGTTAATTAAAGATCGTAATGCATCGTCAGATCATCGCATGGTGTGGTTAGATATTTCTATAAAGTAACTTGGTTATTAAACAGCAAAGTTTGGCTGTTTGTCTGAAATAATTGCTATTACATAGGTGCTTCTGCTTAAATTGGGGGAATTACAATAACCTTACAGAAGCCCTATGATTTTTAAATCTTCTACTCAAAAAACCTTAATTGCACTTGCCGTCGCGTCCAGCGTTATGTTGTCCGGTTGTCAATCAACCGCATCTACCCCTACAGAGCAACCACAATCAACTGTTGCCAGCGTTGTTGTAACGCCTGCTGATAAAGGCAGCAGCGCAATCACACTAGAGCAAGCAATGGCTCATCCTGATTGGTTAGGCCGCCAAGCAGAGCGTGCGTTTTGGGCTGCTGATTCAAAAACAGTTGTCTATGCGCAAAAACAACAAGGTAATGAGCTACGAGACTTATTTACACAAGCTGTTGATAGCCAAGCTGCAAGCCAAGTAGCGTTAAATAAGTTGCATACATTAGGGGCTGATGATGCTGTTTATTCAGCGGATCGTACACAGCAAGCTTATGTATTTGAAGGTAATATATTTGTAAAGAACATTAATACAGGTGCAATTACACAAATTACTCACGACAGTGCTAAACAATCTAAACCACAATTTTTAACTGATGGTAATTTAGCTTATCGTCAAGCAAACACTTTTTATAAAGTAGATCTGGCAACGGGACTGCAAGCTGAGCTTGTAAATCTTCATTTGAGCGATGCACCAAAAGGAGTTACAGAGCCTGAAACTTACATCGCTAAAGAACAGCATAAACTGATTGATTACATTGCGCTGACCCATAAAAATAAAAAAGATAAACAAGCGCGCAAAGAGCAACTCAACCAGCAAAATAGTTCAATTGCCAATGCTCAGTTTTACTTAGGTAAAGGCAATGAGTTAGCCGATGTGCAGTTATCTCCAAATGGTAAAGCCTTAATTGCTGTTGTCACTGAAGCCAGACCTTGGCGAGATGAAGCCGACATCATGCCAAACTATATTGCTGATGATGCACGGGTAAAAGCTGAAAAAGTACGTCGTCGTGTTGCTGATGAAAAACCACAAACCTCGCAAGTTATCTACATAGATTTAACTGAGCAAACGCAAACAGCACTCGCATTTGATACCTTACCTGGTTTTGATGAAGATGTATTAGCGGCAGTTAAAAAAGAAAACTATGCCCGTGACGGCAAAACATATGAATCTAAAAAAGAACTTCGTGCTATCAACCTAATGATGGATTGGGGATGGGATCAAAGTGCTATCGTCTGGAACAAAGCCGGCACGCAAGTCGCGATTATGCTTGAAGCATGGGATAACAAAGACCGTTGGTTAGCTACTGTTGATACTAAAAATTCCAAACTTGTTTCACAACATCGTTTACACGATGATGCATGGGTTAACTATGCTTATAACGATTTTGGCTGGTTAAATAATTCAGATACCTTGTATTATTTATCTGAAGAAACTGGCTATAGCCACCTATATAAAAAACCACTCAATGGTAAAGCAACACAACTTACCAAAGGCCGGTTTGTCGTATCGAACCTCACACTAACAGATGACGACAGTGCAATTTACTACAAAGCCAATGTTGAGCATCCTGGTCTATATGAAATCTACCGCGTTGATCCACAAACGGCAAAATCAGAGCAAGTAACCAACTTAGACGGTATGACCGACTATAAATTAAGCCCTGATCAAAGCAAATTATTGTTAACACATTCCAAAATCATGGCTCCACCAGAGTTATATGTTGCTGATGCAAAAGCGAATACAACTGCAACGCAGCTAACTCATACAGTATCGAGTGAATTTTTAGCAAAACAATTAATTGCGCCTAAAATTGTTGCGGTACCGTCAAGTCATACTGAACAACCGGTATACGCTAAAGTATATTACCCAGCAGACTACGTAGAAGGTGAGAGCGGCAAAAACCGCAAAGCGATCATTTTTAACCATGGTGCAGGTTATCTACAAAACTCACACATGGGTTGGTCAGGTTACTTCCGCGAATTTATGTTTCATTCATTACTAGCCTCTGAAGGTTATGTAGTGATGGACATGGATTATCGCGCATCAAAAGGTTATGGACGTGATTGGCGTACGGCGATTTACCGTCAAATGGGTACCCCAGAAATTGAAGATTTAGCCGATGGTGTTAAATGGATGGCTGAAAATGCCAATGTTGATACCGGTGCTGTGGGTACATATGGCGGCTCTTATGGTGGCTTTATGACCTTTATGGCGTTATTTACTCAGCCTGATTTATTTCAAGCAGGGGCTGCGCTTCGTCCAGTTACCGATTGGGCACACTATAATGGTCCATACACATCAAACATTTTAAATCACCCAGATGTAGATCCAATTGCGTATGAAAAAAGTTCACCTATATATTATGCGCAGGGACTTAAAAACCGCTTATTGATCAACGCTCCTATGGTTGATAATAATGTGTTTTTCCAAGACTCAGTACGCTTAGTACAGCGTTTAATTGAGCTTGAAAAAGAAAACTTTGAAACGGCTATATTTCCAGTCGAACCACATGGTTTTGTACAGCCTTCTAGTTGGTTAGATGAATACCGTCGTATTCATAAACTATTTAAAGAAAGTTTATAAGCACTAAAATTTTAGACAACGCCAAGCTTATGCTTGGCATTTTTTTATATAATTGATCAGCAGTGGCGTTGCGAGTACTATTCCGCCAATTGCACCTATTAAGTGAGCATCAACAGCAACCCGAGAGGCAATTAATTTACTCACTTCAGCACTGGGGCCATGAAATTGTTCATAAGCAATTTTAAGCCAAATACCGATAAACAATAAACCGCCGCTTTTCATGCCAACTTCAATATCTTTGATTGCCCCCCACACAATGACACCATGCAGTAGTGCACTCAATCCGGTGTAAATGTGAATGTCAGGACAAAAAAAGTAAACCCCAATACCGCACCAAGCAGCCAAAAACAAGGTGTGCAATGCATATTGCGTCGGTTTTGTATACTCAGCATGTAACGCCCATATCAGTACGATACCGGCACAATTTAATGCTAAGTGCGCCCAGTTAGCATGCACATATTGGCTCGTGATCAAACGCCAAACTTGGCCTTGGTCAATGAGCTGGCGATTAAACTCTAAAACATCATTTAAATTAAACGCTGCAAATAGGGCGCTTAATGCCATTAAACACAGCGGGGGTAAAATATATCGGGGTTGAAGTGGTAAATTGACCATTTTATTCTTATTTTTACAGCAAAATTTTGCATATTGTGCCCGTTTAACTTTAAGATGCCAAACATCTCAATGCAATTAAGGTCTTTTTATGTTTTTACCTTTTAAAACCAGCGTCGTCTTTAGTTTTACTCTTTTTACTTTACCGGTTTTAGCCACTCAAACACCACGGGAAGTACGCGAGCCAGAAGCCGCCACTGGCCATCAACTTAAGCAACATGTCACTGGTCAGCAGTATATGGTTGCTGCGGCAAACCCCTATGCTGCTAAAGCAGGACAAACCATACTCGCTAAGGGCGGCAGTGCAGTCGATGCTGCCATTGCAACGCAATTAGTCTTGACCTTGGTCGAGCCGCAATCATCAGGAATTGGTGGTGGGACTTTTATGCTGCATTTTGACAAAGGTCATAATAAGCTAACCAGCTTTGATGGCCGCGAAACAGCGCCAAGTAATGCTGACGAAACATTGTTTTTAGATGAAAAAGGTAACGCGGCACCTTGGATTGAAGCAGTGGTTGGCGGCCGTTCAGTGGGTGTACCTGGTTTATTGCATGCCTTTGCTAAAGCGCATCAACAATATGGCAAACTTGCATGGGCGGAGCTGTTTAAACCAGCCATAGAACTTGCTGAACAAGGATTTGTAGTATCGCCGCGTTTACACGCTTTATTAGCCAAACAAATAAACCCTGGGGTGACAACACTTCCGGTGATCCGTGATTATTTTTTTCCAGATGGTAAACCGCTTGCTGTTGGTACTGTTAAAACGAACCAACCACTTGCTGAAGTTTACAAAAAAATCGCCAGTAAAGGCATTGATGCTTTTTATAAAGGCGATAACGCTAAGCAAATGGTTGCTGCGGTCACTCATTCTATTGTTGCGCCAGGCACTTTAGCATTAACCGATCTAGCTAATTATCAAAGTAAACAACGTGACGCAGTTTGCACCCCGTACCATAGCTATAAAGTATGTTCTATGGCACCACCGAGCAGTGGCGGAGTCGCGGTGTTACAAATTCTCGCTTTGCTTGAAGATAAGAACATGGGTCAATTTAAAGCTAATTCGGCACAAGCCCTGCATTATTTTAGCCAAGCATCGCGACTCGCTTTTGCGGATCGTAATGTGTATATGGGCGACCCTGATTTTGCAGATATTCCTACTAATGAGCTACTCGATAAACGCTATATCGAGCAACGAACAAAATTAATAAGTGAGCGAGATGAAAAAGCCTATGCAGGGCAGCCTCGTCCATTACTAAGTTACGCACAAGATGATGCGTATGAATTGCCATCTACTACCCATGTATCTATTGTTGACAGTGAAGGGAACGCGGTATCAATGACCAGCTCAATAGAAATGGCGTTTGGTTCAACGGTTATGGTGAACGGTTATATATTAAACAACCAATTAACCGACTTTGCCTTGTCGCCGCGAAAAAACGGCAAATTATTGGCCAACCGCGTTGAAGCAGGTAAACGTCCGCGCAGCTCAATGTCACCGGTGATGGTGTTTAATAACGATGGCAGTTTACGCTTAGTGGTCGGCTCACCTGGCGGTAGCCGAATTATCGACTATGTCGCGCAAGTAGTTATTGGCGTACTAGATTGGCAACTAACTGCTCAACAAGCCATTGACTTGCCAAGAATTACTAATCGTAATAATAATTACACTAGTATTGAAAAAGGCACCGCTATCGAGGCGATTATTCCTGATTTACAAAAGCGGGGTCATACAGTAAAAGTCGTCGATTTAAACTCTGGCTTGCATGCGGTTGAAGTCGTTAATGGCACTTTATTTGGTGCCGCAGATCCTCGCCGCGAAGGGATCGCTTTAAGTGAGCAAAGTATTGTTCTTAAAGAGCACGAAATGCCTGTGAATAAGCCTTAATTGACATCGTGATTTAATGTACAATCTACTTTTACGTGTGTGTTAGGCACACACGTCTTATTTTCTCCTAATGGTCTGACAAGATTGAATATCATTGCTTTTTAATATTCAACAGTAATAATGACAGATCGTAACTTAAAGACTTCGTTAAGCTTGGACTTATGACTACAAATACTGACCCAAATTATCTTTATATTCATCACTCAGGCCCTGGTCTGATCGAAACGCCACTCTTAAATAAAGGCAGTGCATTTACTCAAAAAGAGCGTGAAAGTTTCAACCTTGCGGGATTACTGCCTCCACGCTATGAAACGATTGAAGAGCAGGTTGAACGTTGTTATCAACAATATTCAAGTTTTAAAGACAACCTAAATAAACACATTTATTTACGCGCCATCCAAGATAACAACGAAACACTTTACTACCGTTTAGTGCGTGACCATCTTGAAGAAATGTTGCCTATTATTTACACCCCAACCGTGGGTGATGCCTGTGAAAAATTCTCAGATATTTATCGTAGCGCGCGCGGTTTATTTATCTCTTATGAAGATCGTTATCAAATCGATGATATTTTACGTAATGCGACCAAAGGCAAAGTAAAAGTTATCGTTGTTACCGATGGTGAACGTATTCTTGGTTTAGGCGACCAAGGTATTGGTGGCATGGGTATTCCAATTGGTAAACTATCACTTTATACCGCCTGTGGTGGCATAAGCCCAGCCTATACGCTACCGGTTATGCTTGATGTAGGAACGAATAACGAAAAGTTATTAAACGATCCTATGTATATGGGTGCTCGCCATAAACGTATTGCACAAGATGAATACGATGAATTTTTAGATCTATTTATTAAAGCCGTTAAGCGTCGTTGGCCAAATGTGTTATTACAATTTGAAGACTTTGCACAGCCTAATGCGATGCCTTTATTAAAACGCTACCGTGATGAAATTTGCAGTTTTAATGATGATATTCAAGGCACAGCAGCGGTTACAGTTGGTTCGTTGCTTGCTGCATGTCGTGTGAAGAATGAACAATTATCAGAACAAAAAGTAGTGTTTGTAGGCGCAGGCTCCGCAGGTTGTGGTATTGCCGAGCAAATCATTACGCAAATGGTGTCGGAAGGTATTTCTGACGAACAAGCTCGCAGCCAAGTTTTCATGGTTGATCGTTTTGGTTTGTTAACTCAAGGTATGGAAGGACTGCGCGACTTCCAGCAAGCACTTGCTCAACCTACAGATAAATTAGCTGATTGGACATACAGCGGTGAATACGCATCATTGCTAGATGTGATGCACTGCACAGCTCCTGATATTCTCATTGGTGTATCAGGGCAACCTGGTTTATTTACTGAGCAAGTTATTCGCGCCATGCATAATGGATGCGAACAGCCCGTTATTTTCCCGTTAAGTAATCCATCTAAGCAAGTTGAAGCACTGCCGGAAGATGTGATCAATTGGACACAAGGCAAAGCGATTGTTGCAACTGGCAGCCCATTTGCACCGGTTGTTTATGACGGTGAAACATTTGTAATTCCACAATGTAATAACAGCTATATTTTCCCAGGTATTGGTTTAGGTGTTATTGCAGCGAAAGCCACCCGTATTACTGATGCAATGCTCATGGTGTCGAGTGAAATATTGGCAGAATCATCACCTCGGGCTAATACCGGTAAAGGGAGTTTATTACCTGCACTAACAGAAATTGAAACACTGAGTAAACGTATTGCTTTTGGGGTGGCTAAAAAAGCCATCGAAGAGGGGGCAGCGCTTGAGATCAGCGATGATATGTTATGGGCGGCAATTGACAGAAATTACTGGTTACCAAAATACCGTAATTACAAACGTTGTAGTATCTAAGCGATCACTGCTGATTAACTAGTAAATTATCTAGAAACAGGCTTCGGCCTGTTTTTTTATGCTTGTTCATTTTAAATTAACCGCGTACGGTATCTAATAACGTTATTAAAACTATTAAGGATATGTATGCGTTATTTACCATTGTTAGCCGCGACTCTAAGTTTCAATGTATTTGCAGCCAGTACACCAGCTGCCCCACACATTTATATTCAAGGCCAAGCGCAAATCTCCACTATTGCCGATAATGTAAAGTTAGGCGTTGCCATTGTTGAAGTTGATAAGGACTTGATGAGCGCTAAACAAAAAGCTGATCAAACTATGGCTAAAGCGATTAAATTAGCAAAGCAGCAGGGGATTGATGAAAAAAGTATTTATGGTTCACAGATCTCAATTAACCGAGAAAATCAATATAACCGTGAAACAGGTAAACAAGACTTTATTGGTTACCGAGTTAGTCGCACACTTTCACTCACACTGACGGATGTAACAAAATATCCATTACTGCTGCAAAGTTTAGTGAACGCAGGCATTAATGAAATAAATCAAACTGAGTTCACATCGAGTCGTTACGAGTCATTGCAAAAGAAAGTGCAAAAAATGGCAATTGCAGATGCAAAATCAGCGGCAAAAGAATTTTCAGCTGAATACGACGTAGAACTCAAAGGTTTGTATAGTGCTTCAAATGCCCCTATGAACGTATCAGCTCAACCTTACATGCGTGCTGAAAAAACCATGCTGTCAGACAGTAATTCAGGTAATTTCGTACCTGATGCCTATCATGCTGGCGAAATCACAATCTCAGCAGACAGCTATGCAATTTATCTAATTAAAAATTAACACTCAACTCATTGGTGGCGAAATTTCGCCACCAATTTATCTCCCATTTCAGGGGAGATCCTCGCGATAGCATTAAGCATATTAATTATTTGCTCGCGATCATACTGATTACTAATATTTTCATTTACATCATCGATAATAGCATCTAAATAAGTAAATAGACTCTGCGCTGCTTTACTGTTCTGGTGGGTTCTGAACAAAATGTTTTTGAACGCTTCGAGTACATTATTCATCACATAACCATCACTTTTTGCATAGTTGCGGATTGGCGTGAAGTTATCATGCAATAATTCATCAAATGATGTTTCATGGAAATATAACAGTGGCTGTTTATCATCACTATGTTTTAAAGAGTAATTAACGTTATAAATGCTTAATCGATCAATGAGTAAAATACTGAGCATATCGATCGCCTTTACCGCAGTACCTGGATCGTTAATACCCGGGCTCATCGCTTTCACTGCAATCTCTGAAATCTGTGTCATTCCAAACCTATAATTGTCACTTACATATTCTTCGATATAAAAAATAAAGCAATTAAGTAGATCTTCAAGGAGTTGCTCGTTATCAGATAAATCATGATTACATTTTAAAAACGGATAGCCTTCAACAGTAAAAAAACCCTGCTTAACTACAACATAAATTTTTATATCATGTTGTTGGCAAAGGGCACATAGTTTATCGCTATTCACGCCTTTAAAGTAACCTTCTGTTTTACTTGAAATACTCGACCAATCGTCAAAGTTAGGAAATACATCGATAGGGTTATCTTTTTGCATGCTAATAATCGATTTCAATTCATTTTTAGTATTCTTATATAAGTCGTTTAATACGTTATCGACTTGAATAGCCCTTGAAATTGAATGGATGAAAAATACAAAAAAGCCTAACGATATCAGGCCAAAAACAAGTGAAAAAAGTATGCCCAATGAAGGAATTCCTATTTCACCATTATCCATAGTACGGATGTTGATCAGCATAACGATTGAAAAAATAATACTGCCGAGATAAAAACCCAAAACAAGTTGATGTGATTTACGCGTTATAAGCCCCGGTAATACTCTTGGTGATAGACTTGCGCTGGCACTATTTAGTACCACCATAACCATAGAAAAACTAAAAACAGTTAGCGAAATAATACTACCCGTTAATGTACTTAGAATCGTTCGTGCATTTTCTTCGCTATCAACCAATAGTACCTCAAGCAGCGACTTAAGCTCCATAACAAAAGAGGTGTACTCTGTTGTGGTAACAAGTACTGCAAACAATAAAAATATCACCGATAATAACGATGGATAGAAACCAATACTACTGACTAATTCTCGGTAATTATCGGCAAATTTTCGCGGAGTAAACATATATGAACCCTAAGATGACTTAGTTGTTGCACCAACAACAGCTAGTTTATGCAGTAAGCTTAACAACAAACTTTGTTGCAGGTCTAATTATTAATAGTAACAGTGCCAATAGGAACGTATTTTTTGTCCGCTGCAGGTTTAAAATCTATAATATATGGGCTTCTAATCGCGGGCGGTAAGATGTTGTTACTTTATTTATATTTCATCATGATTAATCGGATAAATAGTAAACGCCATTGATACTGTACTGGTTGATTATCATTTGTTATTTAAATAACAATAGTTGTATAGTACTACCAATAATTAGGGAGACTTGGTAATACACAAGTTTTTATAAACACTTAGATAAAAATTAGGTTTATTGTGATTGTATCTTTATATGCTGCTTTATTAGCACTTTTTTATATTTATTTAACGATGAACGTAGTTAAAGTTCGTCGAGCTGAACGAATTTCACTTGGTGATGGTGGTAATCAACAACTGCAATGCGCCATGCGCGCGCATGGTAATTTTATTGAGTATGTTCCTCTTGCAATTATTTTATTGTTTTTAGTCGAGTATCAAGGTTTAGCCAGTCATTATTGCCACGCATTTGGGGCAGCATTACTGATAGGGCGCGTATTTCATAATTTGGGTATTGTCGATAAAAATCTCCGCTATCGCCAAATTGGCGCGCTAACAACCTTCTTAATAATAGTGTTAAATGCGTTTATCTTATTACTTACACGCCTTTATTAAATGTCAGAGAGAATCTTTATAATTGGCCTACCTCGTACGGGCACAACCAGTGTATGCCATGCATTTTTACAACTTGGTTTTAGTTGTGCCCATACAGCCTATACCAAGCAATGTTTTAACCAAGCGCAAGTGATCGCTGACACCCCAATTTTTAATGATTACGAATATTTAGATTCACTTTATCCAGGTGCTAAATTTATCTATTTAGAGCGAGAAGCAGATAAATGGCTGCCTTCAATTCGCCAATTATTACTGAGAATGCACACCAACTTGATGCGAGCGGATGGGGGGTTCAACCCTCATATTAAGCGTTGTTATCTGCATACCTTTGGCCGTTTTTCTGTTGATGAGTTACACAGTGATGCCTATTTGCAACAATGCTATGAGCAACACAAAAGTGCTGCGCATAACTATTTTGCTAAGCGAACAGCTGACTTTTTATCAATAGATATCGCCCATCCAAACAGTTTTAATCAGCTTTGTGATTTTTTGCAATTACAAACTGAACTGACAGAGTTTGAAAAAATGAATATTGGTGGCAAAGTAACAGCTTGGAATGCAGTAAAACATCCACTAAAAGTTGCTTCAACAGCAAATGGTAAAATCGATAAATATCTATACCCATCGTCTTGATAGGAAGTAACTACTCAAGGTGATTAAAAATTATTGCTGTAACAAGATTTTGTAGTTCAATTGCGTTAAAATCTCGCCATTAGTTTTTAGGTAAAATATTTATGTTCGAATTAAAATACCACACTCCATTTGCATGGACCGAAGCTGTGATGGCAGACTTTGACACCTTTTTACAAGATCATGCCGCTGCAGAAAAAAAAGCATCCGGTATGGCTATGTCGATGTTGTCGCATTATCCAGATCGCCGCAAGCTTGTAAAAGCAATGACAGATTTAGCACTGGAAGAAATGATCCACTTTAAACAAGTATTAAAGCTACTGCTTGATCGTGATGTTAACTTAGGCAACGACCAAAAAGATCCCTACGTGAAACAAATTCGCGCGATTTTTAGAAATGGCCGCGACGAGTTCTTAATGGATAGATTATTAGTCGGTGCCGTAATTGAGGCGAGGGGACACGAGCGTTTCTCTTTAGTTGCACAAGCATTACCAATCGGCAAAGAAAAAGATTTTTATGTGGCAATAGCTAAATCGGAAGAAAAACATAAGAACTTATTTGTCGAGCTGGCTTATGAATATTTTGATAAAAATGAGGTCGATGCACGATTAGAAGAAATTCTTATCGCTGAAGCTGAAATATGTAAAAACATTCCATTTACTGCAGCGCTGCATTAAACATATGGGCACTAGCTGGTAATTTTATTTATCTAGTGCCTAACTGTAAGTTACTAACTTATCAACGTTTTAAAATTTTTGATTAATTCACTTAACTCAACAATTGTAGGGCTCCCGCCTAAATAATTGGTATCAATATGGTACGTATTGTCGATCCAATATGGCTTAGCGGTTGCGTTATGTCCATGAATAGAGAACAGCACGCCAAGGTTTTGAACCAGTTTTTTACTCTGCGTTATTTGTCTATCCCATAATAAGTCACTGATCAGTTGAGCATTTACTTTCATAGGTTGCTGCCAATCCCAACATGTAGCTAAAGTATGCGACAAACCAATTTTTTCGCCTTGGTAGTTCAATAAAATTGATAGTGGGCATGATATTAATTTATTACAGGCATTTAGTAGGCTATTTTTATCACTATGTTTGTGCCATAGACCGCCATTTTTTATCCATAAGTCATACGCTTGTTGATCTTTAGCAAGTGCCTCGAGCATCATATGCTCATGGTTACCCAAGACCATATAGACACCCAACTGTGAAAAGGTATCTAACAACTTTAAACTATCATTGCCACGGTCGATAACATCACCTAATGAAATTAGTACATCAGCGTGCGGATCAAAACTTACTGAATGGATGGCTTGTAGAAATTTATTATAATCAGCATCTAAATCACCAATCACAAACACACGTTTATCAGCCGGAATATCAATAACTTTATTAGGGGACGCATACCGTATTTTATTCGTGCTAATTCCCATCAAAACAAATTACTCCTGTGATTTTACTAATTCTTCATACGCTAACATTGTAGCTATGTAAGCTAAAACAATTTATAAATAAGCGAAGTGTTTACTGGTCATAAATAATCAAGCCGTAGTTCACGCTTAAAAAGTCGCTACCAGATAGTCAGCAATAAAAAACGCATCTTACGCTAGGGCACTTGCCTGTGAATATACTAAACGAGCTGTCACGTACAATTGAGCAAATACACGAACGAATGATCGTAGAGCTAGGACCATAGTTCAACCATATAGTTGTGTGTAAATGAGCAATGCTCAAAGTCAGCTAATATAAAACAGATTTAAAGTGCGCTTAGAATCAAAGTTAAACGACCAGCCTTAACAATTAGTTATGTGTGAGTTAGGTATTTGAAATTGATGTAACTGATTTAATCTAAATTTGCATGCAAGTGTAAGCCGCCGCAGAAATTTAGAAAAAAAGACGCTAGATTTTAGAATGCTATTAATTATGTTAAATAGGCTTTACTTTTGACTTTATTGGTCATTACAGTGGAATTTAAATGGTGTTTACTGATGTGTTGAAAGAGTAGGGTTTAAACAGTGTTTAAACCCTTTTTAAATGTTAGCTAAAGAAAGCCTTGCGAGCCAAGATGAAATCTAAACCAAATTGTTTAAACTCG
>NZ_JACJEW010000054.1:0-25122 GCF_014164315.1 Pseudoalteromonas sp. SG44-1 | reverse complement strand
GAAGAAATAGTCGAACAGGTTTCGCAAGCGTGGAATAAATTCATTTCTGTTCCTGATACGGTTAAAAGCATATGCTCTAGAGACTGGATAAAATTGACTTAATCTTTATGCAGATTGGTATAATAGGTTAAAGGAAAAGAATAAGAGCCTAAAGCCTACTCTATACATTTGCTATGTGGCTCTCTACCGCTGTAGGCACCACGACATTGCCAGGATCTAAATTGAGAAAGCCGCTCAGAAATAAAGCGGCTTTTTTACGTCTGGAACAAAGTTAAAACACCAAGCCAAGACCCCATGCCGAACTCACTAGTGACCGCTCTTGCAATCCTATGCTCCACGGCATGTGTATTCCTATTCATCAAACAAACGCTCCTTCACATCCCAGAGCATCTACCTTTAAAGCAATTTGAGTATGGATACTTATTTGGTGTAGTGTGCCTAAGTAATAGTAAAACAGAAGCGCTGAGTGCCCTATCGTCAATAAAGATTTCATGACGCAACACATGGGAATTAATATCAAAAGCGACGCAGGCGGGACGTCATACGGTGTGATCGTTGATGGGTAGTTTATACCAATCGACTTAAATATTTAACCATTCTAGCGAGCTAAATAAAGTGCTAACTGCGTTATAATTTATTCAAGTATAACAACTACATGTCGAAACTTACGCCTTGTTATCACTGTATTTATCTGTCGCTATAAATGGTCAGTAACTTAACACGATTGGTATAAATCTATTAACTATTAACCTTCTCGTTGGATCAGTCCTTCAAGAGCGCGAATGTTGGTGAGTAAGTCTTGCCTTTGTGGGTTGGCGTTAAGTGCTTTTTTAAGCTGGCTTAATGCTTCTTTGTAGTTTTTATTTTCAATTTCAATTTGCGCGAGGCCTAACCATGCAGAGAGTTGGTACTCAGGTAAAGCTTGTGCTCGTACATACATTAACCTTGCTTGTGTCAGTTGGTTTTGTTGCTGATAGATATTTGCCAGGCTTAACAGTGCATCGCCAAGATTTGGGTCGATTGTTAATGCTTTATGTAAACTCTTTTGAGCTTGTTTAAAGTTACCTTGCTCAATTGCTAGCTGAGCGGTATAAACTGAAAACTCTGCGCGGGATTGTTTTGATAACTTATTTATAAAAGGGTTTAGTTGCGAAACGAGCTGCTTGGCTAGCTGCCATTTTTTTTGTGCGATAAGCCAATTTAGGGTTTGCATACTAATCTCGCTAGCTTCTGCTATTTGAGGTGGCTGAGTGCTTGCTAATACATTACTTAACAATTCAACAGAGCGTGAGTAGCTACCTTGTGTAAGATGAAGTTGTGCTGCAAGTAATTGATTACTTGCATTGCTAGGTGCCAGCTTTAAAGCTACTTCAATACTTGCCAAAGCTTGTTCATTGTTGTCTTGTTGTAAGGCAATTTGTGCACGTTGTAGCCAAAGCTCTGGATTGTTAGGGGATGCATTTAATAGCTCTTTTAGCAGAGCTTGGGCTTGACCTAGATCGCCTGCAGCAATTAGTGAAAATAGTAACCCTTGTTGATATTGTGCTTGCTGTGGCTCAAGCATTAATGCCTGACGATAAGCTGCAGTTGCGCTCCAAGGTTGCTCAGCTTGTACATGAATATAGGCAAGTTGTGCATAGACTTGCGCATCAGCTTGGCCAAGTTCAATACAACGGGTTAGATGTGGCTGTGCTTGGTGATAATTACCTTGCTGCATATAGAGCAGACTTAAACCTTGATGAGCTTTAACTAAATCTGGCATGCTTGATAAACTTGCCTTTAACGCCTGCTCAGCTCCTGAAAACTGTTTTAAGGTTAACAAAACTTGGCCACGTAAAAGTTGTAATGCAGGGCTATCGTTACCTAATTCACGTTGCTTAAATAGATCAGCAACAGCTTGGTAGTTACCTTGTTGTAATAGTGGTTTTAGTTGCTGGGCGAAGCTGCGTTCATTAGCTTCGATTTTTATATCTGTTGGGCTCAGTAAATTATTATTGATCAGCATCTGCCAGTGTGGATCGCTTGGCTGTAGTTTTACCTGCAATGAGGTTGCTTGGCTGGCAGTCATATAAAAGGTTAATGGCACGATAGCTAAACACGTTAACCATTTTTTTGTTGTTAATCTTTTCATTGTATTTTCACTTAAATACTGGCTTTACTAAGGTTTAAATTCAATGGGCCAAATAAATCTGGCTCTCACTATTTCACCGTCTTTTTTTGGTGAACTAAACCGACTTTGCTTAATGATCTTATCTATTTCAGGCTTTAGCTCAGGGTACGGGTTTTGTATAACATCAATTAAGCTTAATCGGCCATTTTCATCGATAAAAACATCGAGCTTCACGATGAAGGTACTCACACCTTGGCGAGTTAACTTTTTAGGTAATACTGCTTTTACGGGAGTGAGTAGCGTGGGTAAACCATCTAGTTGATTTAAGCTAAAGGCATCCCAATTAACGTCGATAGATTGAAATTCAGGAGTCGCAATTGGCATATTTGCAAGGGTTGGTTTACTAAGCGAAATTTTACTTTCAATTTTTATATTAATGGCTTGAATAGTTACACCCGCACCTTCGACAACGAGGCTTTGCATCGGCTCTGTCACAGCTGATTGCGTCACGGTTGGTGGCGGAGGTGGAGGCAGTGGCACTAAAGCAACTTCGCGAACGATAACTTTGTCGTTGATAACGTGCTCAGCTATTTGGCCAAGCCAAAGTAAAACTAATGCGCATGCAAGTACCGTTAGGCTCAACATAAAAGCAAAAAACGGATGACGTTTATTCGCTATTGCAGGTTGTGATGCGAGTATATTATTTTGCATATTATTGCTGGGTCGCTAAGTTAACGGTTGCTGCACCAGCAAGTTTTGCTTCGTCTATTACTTTTACTAATAGCTCGGTTGGTACGGTTTTATCAGCTTGGATCACTACTGGTCTTTGCTGTTGTTTTAGCATTTGCTCTACGCTGCTGCGCACACCGGCCACGCCAATTTGACTACCGTCAAAGTAAACCTGCTGACTATCAGTTATGGCAAGAAAAATAACTTGTTGCTCTAATCTGCTTGCTGAGACGGCTTGCGGTTTATCAACCTCGACCCCACTTTCGCGAACGAAAACGGTGGTTACAATAAAGAAAATCAATAGTATAAATACCACATCTAATAGTGGTGACATATCAATATGATGCGCAGATTGTTGTTCTAGGCGTTGTTTTAAACGTGCTTGCATTGGCTTAGCTCGCTTGCTGTTGGATAGCACTGTTACGTGTTACGTACAGCAAGTAAGCTTGCATCAGCCATGCAGGAATTGCGCAGACTAACCCCAGTTGTGTAGTGAGTAGAGCATTACTTATCGCTTCGCTCATTAATTCGTTTTCGCCTTGCGACATCACTTTAAATGTATCGAGTAAACCAATAATGGTGCCTAATAAACCAAGTAATGGCAGCGCAGCGGTCAAAATAGAGCTGACATCGTGCCAGTAACCTTGGCGTTGCAGTTTATATTGTTTTAAATGCAGGATATCGTGCCAAATGAGCTGATAAACAAATAGCGCTAATAGGATGATAAGCCAGCAGATAAAATTATCGAACAGTTGCTCAAACATTTTTCACCTCAAGTTGACTAAGTTGCAGTGCGAACGCTTCAAGTTGGGTGTAATAGGCTTTAGCTTTACGCGATAGTAGCGCATTGAGTACTAATGCTGGTATGGCAACAACGAGGCCAAGCTCGGTAGTGATCAAAGCTTGGGCAATACCACCAGATACCACTTCTGGATCGCCTGAGCCAAATAACGTCATCATTTTGAATGTTTCAATCATGCCACTGACTGTGCCCAATAAGCCCAGTAGCGGTGCTACCGATGCTGTGATCGCGATTGCGCCAATGTAGTTATCAAGCTTGTGTTTATTATGCATCAGCTGATTAAATAACTGGTCATCTCTTATTTGTCCTATGTTGCTATCAACAGAGAGTTGAAACAGTGTTGCTTGCATTCCGCTGAAGCTGTGTTGCTCAGGTTGATCAAACGCAGTTTGTAAAGTCAGCGTCGAGACAGCTTTGATCTTACTAAGGCTAAATAATTGATATGCCTTGAATAGCGCAATTAATAATGCAAAACATGCAAATAAAATGATAGGGATTGCCCATAAGCCACCTTTTTCAAGATGTTCAACTGCACCTTCTTGTTGCGCTTGACTGGCAACTAAGCGGGTTAAACTTGGATCAAATGTTAAAGAAGCTGCGATCTTAGCTGAGTTTGTATTTACTTGTGAGTAAGCGATATCAAATGGGTTATTCTCATCACGTGATTGAACTATAGCTACTTTTGGTACTGCAGCGTTAGCTGCTGATGAAAGCAGGCCGGTTAGTTTTGGCTGTGCAACACTAAACCAAGCCACGGGACCTACTTGTAATGTTGTAGCTGCGGTGAGCTCGCCATTTTTCAATACTATATTTTGTTTTTTAAACTCTGGATATAATGCCGCGGTTTGCTGCTCTATCACCGCGACTACATCATTCAAAAGTGCTTGTTGATCGTTTTTACTTTGCGCTTGCTGAGCGTATTGACGAGTAAATCGGTTGAGTAAATTTAGCCGATATTGCTGTTGTTGTTGCCAGCTATCTAAGCGTGTTTGTAGCTGGGTTAAACTCAATGTGTCTTCATCAGCTAAACGGCGATTGAGTGTCGCTTGCTCACGCTCTTTTTTAAGTGCTTGCTGTTTTTCAAATATCTGTTGTGCCATAGTGGTTTGCTGTTTGGCAATCCGCTGTTGTGCTTTATTTAAAACGCTCTGCGCCGTTTTAATATCCGTTAGCAATTGTTGTTTGGCAGCATCCGCAGTCGCGGCTGTTACTACTTGGCTAAAACTCAGTAGTGTAACAAACCAAAAAGTACAGAATCGTTTCATGGCGTCAGCTCCTTAGCTGCATAGCTAAATACAGGCAAGGTAAGCCAGTGAGCTGCTTGTTTTTTTTCTTGTACAGCGATACCGTGGGCAATTTGCTCGCGATCAATCTCAGTATCAAATTGCCATTGCCAACCTAACTCAGAAGGGAAGCCAATGCCCGCATAACTTAAATCATTACTAACAAACCATGCTTGTGCGGCACCCAAATAAAGCTGTTTTACCCATATTTCTTTACCTTCACTATTACTGATTGCCATTTCATGAATTGAAATTCGGTTTTGAAAATCAGCCAATTGGCCAAGCATTTTTAAAGCAATTTGTAGCTTTTCATTCGCATCTAGGCTTTCGTTATCTAGATCGCCAATACTTTGCCAGCTCGCCAGTAATGGGGGAGGTAATTGTACTTGCAGTGAGCGCAATTGCTGGCTGAGCTGGATTAATTGACTATTGAGCGCGTTTTCATCGGTCTCAAGCTGGCTTTGTTGTTGAATTAGCGCAGTGCGCTTTTCTGCCAGCTCAGAGGTGTTCTTTTGACGATTTTGGTTTAGCTGTTTGAGTTGTACTTGCTCTGCATCAAGTAAGATTAATGTTTGTTGCATCGAGGTTTTTTTTTCTAGCCAATGTGTTTCTAACTCACTAGTTTGTTGTTCTATTTGTAACCACTGATTAACGAGGTTTTCAAGTTCGCTAACCGGATCAGCTAAGCTTGAGAATGAGCTTAGTAAAATAACTGCCCCAACAGATTTTATAAAACGTTGCATATGCTAAGTAATGCCCTAAAAGTAATAACCATTTACAGTACAAAGCCAAGCTCTGGCTTTAACTTTATAAAATTAAAAAACCTTGATTTTTAAGCGCTTAAACTTAATTTTTTACGCCACTCATGCCCCCAAGTTTACTGTGCATTTACAGTCGCGTTACGTAAGTTTAAAAGTGTGAAAAATAGTACAATGATTGATAAAATAATACAAGTGATAACATTTCGCATTTACATTAATATTACTCAGTGCTAGGATTCCGCCGAACTTAAATCAACGTGCTTAAATGACTTGCTACAAAAACAACGTGTTAGCAAGTTCCCTGCTAATGGAGCTAAAATGGGTAAAATGACTAATAAACGCCGAACTTATATAAAACCGCTGGCTGCTTTTGTTACCGCAACTTTATCAACTTGGGCGTCTGCTCAAGGAGCTGAAAATATACAAGAGCTATCAGTAACCAAAGCAAAAACGCAATCGGAACAAAGCTATAAAGTTGAAAAATCATCATCAATAAAGAACACCCAGCCGTTGGTTGATACTGCAAAATCAATAACGGTTATTAACAAAGCTGTGATGAAAGATAGAAATGTAGATAGTTTGCAAGATGCGTTACGTAATGTTTCGGGTATTTCATTGGCGGCGGGTGAAGGCGGTGCGCCAGCTGGTGACAGTTTATCTATTCGTGGTTTTAGTGCTGCCAATGATATTTTTATCGATGGTATTCGTGATATTGCCGGGTACGACCGTGATACTTATAACGTTGAGCAAATCGAAGTTGCAAAAGGCCCAAGTTCAGCAACAACAGGTCGAGGTTCAACGGGTGGTAGTATTAACTTAACTACAAAAACGGCGACGTTGGATGAATTTAATGATGCTTCGCTGCGTTTAGGCACAGAGAGTGATTACCGCGCGCAAATAGATAGTAACTTTAAAGTGGCTGAAACATCAGCGTTACGTGTCAATTTACTGGTTGATAAAGGGGATGTTGCTGGGCGTGATCATGTTGAAAAAGAAAAACAAGCAGTCGCGGTTTCGTTTGCGACTGGTTTAGGAACCAATAGCCGTTTTAATCTTAATGCTGATTATCAGAATCAAGATAATATGTCTGATTACGGTATTCCGTGGGTTGGTTCTAGCCCTGTTGCTGAACTTGCTGGTAGCGAAAATGCAGCGCCACCGGTGAATTTCACTAATTTTTACGGTAACGTATATCGTGATTTTGAAGATATCGAAGCGTATTCAACAACTGCAAAGTACGAGTATGACTTGTCGCAAACAACCACGCTACGTGCCCAAGGTCGCATTGGTCGTGTAGAGCGAAAAGATACAGTGACAGCGCCGCGTTTTATTGATGTAAAAACAACAACTGATATCAGAATGAGCGACGTTAAAAATCGCGATACGCGCAATGAATTGGCTACACTGCAACTTGATTTAGTTGGTGAGTACTATTTTGCTGGTGTAAAACATAATGTGGTTACTGGTGTTGAATTAACTAACGAGACATTTAGCCGTTGGAATGTGACTGCATTGGTAGCTGATAATTTAAAGAACGAACCAGCGCTGAATGACTTATACAACCCAGATGCTTATTTACCTTACACTGGTCAGTATGGTCGTGATGGCACTAGTACTGAAGCGGTTGCTAAAACCCGTGCAATTTATGCATTTGATACAATTACATTTAATGAATATTGGCAATTAACTGCGGGTTTACGTTCAGAGCAGTACGATAGCGATTATCAGTATGATTACAAGGATCCAGCATTAACGATCTCAACTAGCGATACCATGACTAGTTGGAACGCATCTGCTGTATATAAGCCAAGTCAAAATAGCAGCATTTACTTTGGTGCAGGTAACTCGTATAACCCATCGGCTGAAGGCATTGCAGTATCTACTCGTGGTAATTCAAGTGAGTTAGATCCGGAGAAGAGCCAAAGCTATGAGTTAGGCACTAAATGGAATTTACTTGATGATAAGTTGATGACCAGTGCCGCTATTTTTAGAACGGTTAAAACTAATGCGCGCGTGGATGATCCTAATAGTGATCAGCGTGGTGTTGAAGTGCTTGATGGTGAGCAACGAGTGCAAGGTTTAGAGTTGTCTGCAACAGGTATTATCACCGATGAATTAAGTATCATCGGTTCTTATAGCTATCAAGATAGCGAAGTTACTGAATCTACGGTTGATGGTGATGTTGGGCATAACTTGGCTCGAGCACCTAAAAATAGCTACAGTGTTTGGGCTCGATATGACTTTAGCGACGCGATAGCTGCAGGTTTTGGCGCACAATATATTGGTGAGCGTTATAATGGTAATTCAGCGACCAGTCGTAAAGCCGACAGTTATGTTTTGTTCGATATGATGCTTTCTTATCAAGCAACTGAGCAGTTAAGCATTCAGTTTAATGGTGAGAATTTAACGGATGAAGATTATGAAGATAAACTAGGTGGCGGACACTTTATTCCTGGTCAAGGTCGTTATTTTACACTAACGGCTAGTTATTCTTTCTAATTACAAATTAATGTTTGTTGAATAGGTTAAAGCTTATTAAACAGGTTAATGCTTATTAGCCTGTTTTTTTAAGATTTGGGAACTTCCATGCTATTAAAAATACCAGACTTGCTTAGTGCTGATGAAGTCGCTTATTGCCGTAATGTTTTATTGGCCGCGCAATGGACTGATGGCAGTGTTACCGCAGGTTATCAATCAACGAAGACCAAAAATAACTTACAATTACCTGAGCAAAGCGCTGCAGCCAAAGAGCTCGGTGATATAGTTATGGGGGCTCTGGCTCGCAGTGATCTATTTATGTCAGGGGCGTTGCCTGCAAAAATTTTTCCACCTTTATTTAACTGTTACCAAGGTGGCCAATCGTTTGGTATTCATGTTGATAATGCGATTCGACAAGTACCTGGCACACCAGTGAAAATTCGTACGGATTTATCAATGACGTTATTTTTGAGCGAACCAGAAGACTATGATGGTGGCGAACTCGTTATTGAAGATACTTATGGCTCTCACACAGTAAAACTCCCTGCAGGTAGCATGGTGTTGTATCCATCAACCAGTTTACATAAAGTCACTCCCGTAACTCGGGGGCGACGTTTAGCTTCATTTTTTTGGTTGCAGAGCATGGTTAATAGCGATGAAAAGCGTGGTTTGCTATTTGAGTTGGATATGTCGATTCAAAGCTTGCGCGAAAAAGTCAGCGATAGCCCTGAGATTGTTAGGTTAACTGGCGTGTATCATAATTTATTAAGGCAATGGGCACAGACGTAAAAAGGTTGTAGTGATGTGTATTTAAACTCAAAATATAAAAGTATATATTTATAAGGCGCTACCACGATTGGTTAAGTGATAGCGCTTTTTAGATCTTACAATGCACATTATTAAATATGTTATTGAAATAGTAGTTAATTAAGACTCTTTTTTGCAAAGCTAACAATTACCAGTAAATTTGCGATAAACCATAAGTCTTTAATAACAAAAAGGCCTAATCTTGCAAGTAGTGTTGAGCTGTCAAAAGCTCCTTCAGCTGAGAATAAAAATGTCTGCGTCATTAAAAATACGGCACTGCAGCCAAAAGCCGCAACATAAATGGCTAATGGATGCTTTTTAATGATAGCCAGAGCGAGTGCTAAAGCAAAAAAGATGTCGTACGCACCAATTAGATTAGACGCTGTTTGCACTGAAAATAAGGTATATAACCAAGACATAAAAATAGAGGTTGATACCAGTGATATAATTCCATTTGCTTCAAACTCGTAAAATTTCATACCACCAATCCAAATAAGCACTAATGCAACAGGAAAGAAGTTCAAAATTGCCATGCCTTGAGCTGACAAGCGCTGCGGTTTATAAAGGTAAATAGCGAGAGAAACAAGTGCGGTGTACTTAATTATACCTTGCCCAGAGCCTATAATTGGGAAGCCACCTAAGTCAGTCATCCAGCGGCTTTCACTTAATAAGGTAACAAGCGGTATAACGGCAACAGTGATCAGGCTAACAAAAGCAGGGGTCTGAAAACGTGATTGTTTTAAACTTAAAATAATAAATAAAGCGGTTACTAAAAAAGCCACTCCTGCGAGTATTGATTGCCCAGTTTTAGGGATTACATTGGCTAATTGATAAAAATTGAAAATAGCATGCACATTATTTACCCCTGCTCCTAATAAGAGACTAAGACCCAATAGCGATAAGCTAATAATTAGCAGTGAATGAATACTGAAACGAGTATAGGTTGGTTGCATTTTTTATAGGTGATTAAATATAGATACTGTAAAAGAGTGGTAAACGAGACTTTTTATTTCAAAAAATATAAAAAAACCAGCTTATTGAAGCTGGTTTAAGTTTAGCTATTTATACCCATTTGGGTTATTACTTTGCCAACGCCACGTATCTTGCATCATCACATCGATACCACGCTCTGCTTGCCAATCAAGTTCACTAAGGGCTTTTTCAGGCGCAGCATAACAAGCTGCAATATCACCTGGGCGACGAGGTGATACCTGATACGGAATATCTTTACCACAGGCTTTGCTAAATGCGTTGAGCATTTGTAGCACCGAATAACCATTACCGGTGCCAAGATTGTAAACATGGGCACCGGTATCTTGGTTTATTTTATTAAGTGCCTTTAAATGACCAAGCGCTAAGTCAACAACATGGATGTAATCACGCACACCAGTACCATCAACCGTATCATAGTCATCGCCGAAGATACCCAGCTGCTTTAATTTACCCACTGCCACTTGCGCGATGTAAGGTAATAAGTTGTTTGGAATACCATTGGGATCTTCACCAATTAGGCCTGACTCGTGCGCACCTACGGGATTAAAGTAACGCAAAATTGCAAATGCAAAGCGCTCATCTGATTTAGCGATGTCTTGTAACATCATTTCAACCATCAGTTTTGATGTGCCGTACGGATTAGTAGTGCCACCTACCGGGAAATCTTCTTGAATTGGCAGGCTTGCTGGATCACCATATACTGTTGCCGATGAGCTAAATACGAGTTTAAACACACCTGCATCGCGCATAGCATCAACGAGAGTCAGCGTACCTTGCACGTTATTTTGGTAATACTCAATGGGTTTCACCATTGATTCACCGACAGCCTTTAAACCGGCAAAATGAATAACACTCTCAATTGTATGTTTTGCAAACACGCTGGCCAAAAATGTTTTATCAAGGATGTCACCTTGATAAAAGTGCACAGTTTTACCAGTGATTTTTTTTACACGCTCAAGTGATTCCACACTCGAGTTGCTTAAATTATCAATGATAACAACATCATTATCTTGTTGTAATAATTCAACAACAGTGTGTGAGCCTATGTATCCCGCGCCACCTGTTACTAAAATTGTCATGAAATCTCCATATATAAGGTGAAGGTGTATAGTTGTAATTTCATCATAAATAGCACTTCAATACATGCTTTATCTGATCTTTTTGTTGCTCCATGATGTTACGGTATCAATTAATCATAGTTAACTGGTGTCTGGTTACATGTTTTACGTAAATGATAACAATGATGGTGAATAGTATTAAGCTATAGTTAAGTTGTTAATGCTATTATTTCAACTACATTAGCCCACGGGCATTTTGGAGATAGACAATGAATACATTTAAAAAAGTAGCGATGGCTATGTTAGTTATGCTGCCGGTATTTTCTCAAGCAGGAGAAGCTGTCGTTAAATGGCAAGACTTCAATGACTACCGTGATGTACGTCCTTCAAATGAACCTAAAGGCTCATACCATAAACATGTAGCGAGCAGTTTCGAAAAGCACTTTAATAAACTGGCAGAAAAGTTGCCCGAAGGATATAAGTTTAATGTTGAAGTGACTGAGCTGGATTTAGCCGGTGATGTACGCTTTGGCGGTATGAATGATTTACGTATTGTAAAACCAATTTATTTTCCACGCATTGAGTTTCAATATTCGGTTACTGATAAAGACGGTAACGTGATTAGTCAAAGCGATAAAGTCGAATTAAAAGATATGGGCTTTATGGATAAAATTAAAATGGGCCGTGATGAACAGTTTTACTATGAAAAACGTTTGATCACTGATTGGTTTGATAAAGAATTACTGCCAGTTGTCACCCCAAGCTAAATTAACAGTAAAAAGCGCTAAAGTTTAATGTTAGCGCTTTTTTAGTTACTTGAACGTTGCGAGTAATTGCAGTAACTGTTGTAATTTAATAACAGTGGTTTTTAGCTTTTCTTCACTCAAACCTTCTGAACTTAAGCTTTCTACATCTGCAGCTACATCTAACACATAAGGTTTGAAGCGTTTTGCTTCAAAGGTAAAACCAGCATCGGCAGGAAATAACGCTGTAAATTTACCTAAGCCTTGTTGTTGCAACTCATCTAATTTTTTATCTGCGTCAAGTGACTGACGATAAACAATTTTTAAGTTGGCATTGAGTTGTTCAATAATTGAATCCATTTTTTTCCTAAAGCTTTAGACCGCAATGCCGATATAATACGGGTAATAAACTAAAAAGTCAGGTATGAGCTATGAATATATCAGGTGGAAATCTACCGGCCATGAGTGGCGCGGGTCAAAGTGGCGAAGTATACAGCGCAGCATTGGCAAAAAAACAGCAAAAAGCGGATGGTGCAGCAGCACTGGCACTCATTGAAGGTGCCGCTAGTTCGAGCGCTGCACAAACGCCAGCAAAATCAGTTACAGCTTCGCTTGGCAATAACGTTAACGTATACGTTTAAGCCTTGTGTTTATAAAAGCTTGAGGTCAATCGGCGTTTTACTTTTTTGACCGCCGATTTCGCGCATCAGCTTTGGTACTAAAAATCCTGGCAATGCGATAAGCATTTCGGCAATGATTTTGCGTGCCTGTGATTCGTTGATATCAAAATGACTCGCTCCTTCAACTTTATCAAGTAAATATAAATAATAAGGCAGTACGTCGGCATCAAATAACGCTTCGCTTAATGCGACTTGCGCTTCGCTGGTATCATTTACATCTTTTAATAGCACCGCTTGATTGAGCAATGTGACACCTACCTTTTTGAGTTTTTGCATTGCCACTTTAAAATCATCATCAATCTCGTTGCCATGGTTAATGTGATTAATAAACACAATTTTAAGTGGAGACTTTGCAAAACGTTCGCACAATTGGTCAGTAATGCGAGATGGGATCACCACCGGTAGGCGGCTATGAATTCGCATTCGTTTAATTTGTGGTAATTGTTCAAGCTCATCCATAAACCAACTAATTGCGTCGTCTTTGGCCATTAACGGATCACCACCACTTAAAATCACCTCGTTAATATTAGCATCCGATTTTATGTAATCGAGCGCTGCAATTAAGCTGCGTTTATTTAGCTGATTTTCTTGGTATGGAAAATGGCGACGAAAGCAATAACGGCAATTAACGGCGCAACCAGTTTTAAACATCACTAAAACTCGGGATTTATATTTATGTAATAATCCTGGTTGAGCGTTGTTTTGCTCTTTTAATGGATCTTTATCAAAACCTGTTTTAGCGATAAACTCTTGGTGGCGCGGCATGACTTGCAGCAGTAATGGGTCATTTATATCGCCATAACGCATTTTTTTGATAAAAGGCACAGGCACACGTACCGGGAAAAGAGCTCGTGCTTTGAGGTCTTTTTCGTCGGCCATGCTTGATAAACCTAGCATTTCTAGCAAGGTGCTTGGGCAAGTAACAACATTAGCTAATTCTTTTTGCCAGTTTATATGCAAATTTGCTTCATTTCTTTGTATCATTGGTAGGTAGATTACTCGAAATTATTAGATAGAGGAAACGATGGCGAATTATAGCACCAACGAGTTCAAGGGCGGCCTAAAAATTATGATGGACGGCGAGCCTTGCAGTATTTTAGAAAATGAAATGGTAAAACCTGGTAAAGGCCAAGCGTTTAACCGTGTTCGTATTCGTAAACTTATCTCTGGCAAAGTACTTGAAAAAACTTTTAAATCAGGTGAGTCAGTAGAGGGTGCTGATGTAATGGATACCGATCTTGCGTATCTTTACACTGATGGTGAATTTTGGCATTTCATGAATAACGAAACATTTGAACAAATCGCAGCTGATGAAAAAGCGCTTGGCGATGCTGGTAAATGGTTAGTTGAAAATGATGTATGTACTATTACTTTGTGGAACGGCAATCCAATAGCTGTTGCACCACCTAACTTTGTAGAGCTTGAGATCACTGAAACAGATCCTGGTCTTAAAGGCGACACAGCAGGTACTGGTGGTAAGCCAGCAACGCTAAGTACTGGTGCTGTTGTGCGTGTACCATTATTCGTACAAATCGGTGAAGTAATTAAAGTCGACACCCGTAACGGCGAATATGTAAGCCGTGTTAAGTAACTTTAATATAGCTTAATAAATCCCAGCTTAAGCTGGGATTTTTTTTGGAGAAAATATGTCAGCAGATCTTTGGCAACCAAGCGCACAAGTAAATACTTTGGCACAACGAGCCGCAATTTTACGCACTATTCGGGAATTCTTTTACCAACGCCACGTTATGGAAGTTGATACGCCTAGTTTAAGTGCAGCGAGTGTTACTGATGTTCATTTAGCGAGTTTTAAAACGCAGTTTATTGGCCCCGGTTTCGCTAAAGGCTTACCGCTTTACTTACAAACATCACCAGAATTTGCCATGAAGCGATTATTGGCAGCCGGCAGTGGTGCTATTTACCAAATTTGTAAGGCATTTCGTAACGAAGAGGCGGGCAGCCATCATAATCCTGAGTTTACTATGTTGGAATGGTATCGCCCTGGGTTTGATGAGTTTGCGCTGATGGATGAAATTGATGAATTAATGCAGCTTATCTTAAATGTTCCACCTGCAGAGCGTTTAACCTATCAAGATGCTTTTACCAAAGCATTAGGACTTGATCCGCTCAGTGCCACTATTGAACAGTTACAAACACTTGCCTGTGAACAGGGGTTTGCTGATATCGCTAAGCATGAAACCCACCGTGATACGTTACTACAATTATTATTTTGTATGAAAGTTGAGCCAACAATTGGCCAACAAAAACCTTGTTTTATTTATCATTTTCCTGCATCGCAAGCCGCACTGGCGAGTATTTGTGAGCATGATATTAGAGTCGCTGGGCGGTTTGAGCTTTATTATCAGAACATGGAGCTGGCGAATGGTTTTAATGAGCTCACCAATGCACAGGAGCAAGCTAAACGTTTTACTGAAGATAATGCATACCGCAAAGCGAATAACTTAACACAAGTGCCTATGGACACCCGTTTAATTGCCGCTCTTGAGCATGGTTTACCACAATGCGCAGGAGTAGCATTAGGGGTTGATAGGTTAGTGATGTTAGCAACGCAAAAAAACACGATAAAAGAAGTCATCGCGTTTGATGTAGGCAGGGCTTAAAAGGCTCAAGATTCAAGGTTAAGAAAAGGTAAAAGTAATCTAGCTTTTACCTTTTAACTTATCCCTTGAAACTCGTTTTTATAACTCGTAGATAAATGTGACGCCGGCAACCATTGGTTCGCCAAGCTGAGTGTATGTATGAGTTGCATACCCTTCGCGTGGGTCGTTACCAAATTCAAAACCACGTGTAGGTACTTCTTCATCAAACACGTTACGTGCCCAAGCGCGAATTGACCATTGCTCAGCCTCGTAACCAGCAGTTAAATTAACTAAATTAATGTTCGGTGCCTGCGAGTTGTGGCTATCTGAGAAGTAATAATTATCTTTACCTTCAATGCCGATTGTAGCAAATAACTCATCAGTAAAGTTATAGCGAGCCGTGAATGCATACTGGTATTTAGGCGCTTGTGATTGCTCGCGACCATCTTGATCTAGACCAGATTGAGCGACAAAGTCATTGATTTTAGTATGTAAATAACCAGCGCTACCGGTGAAAAATAAGTCATCAGTTAATTGGTAACTGCCTTCAATTTCAAGGCCGTAATTCTCTCCTGAGCTGGCGTTATCAATATAACCAGTAAACTTTTGGTCTTCCACTTTCCAGGCTTTTAACTGCATATCTTCGCGATACATATAAAAGGCCGCTAAGCGCAGAATAAATTTCTCATCTAAAGAGCTACCTTTAACGCCAAATTCACCACTCCATAGGTACTCTGGTGCGAAACTAGTGTGGTTTTTAAAGAAATCAGCATCAAGATTTAAACCGTCATCTTTCGCTTTGGCGAGTGCTTCTGAGTTAATCCCTCCTGCTTTGTAACCACGAGTTAGGCTGGTATAAATCATGGTACGGTCAATGACTTGATACTCAAGGGCAAGTTTACCACCGACCATCACATCATCAGTACTTTCAATAAAACCATTATTATCGGTGTAATCACCTTGGTATTGCTCAACGCGTAAGCCTGTTATTAAGGTGGTTTTATTACCAATCGGCGTTGCTAGTTGGCCGTAAATTGCGGTATTACTAGTTTCATAAGTTGAAGCGAATGGAGCTGCAAGCCAAGTGTATTGGCGTTCTAAATCAACATTACGGGCTTGATAATAAAGTCCCGTAACCCAGTTACCACCTTTGCCATTAAATTGCAGTTCAGCAGCCTGGTCTTGACGATCTCGAAAGTAGCTATCGGTTGAGCTATAACCATCGGGGTGCAGTCCTGCACCGCATAACTGCGGCTTATTAATATCGTTACATACCCAGTCTTCATCAAAGCTATAAACTAAATCACTATCAATACCTGATAAGTTTAAACTGACATCAAACCAATCAAAGCCAGTGTAGATGTTGGCAAGACCTATCGCGATACTTTCTTGGTTATCTTGGCCTGGGTTATCGGCTACACTATTACGGCTATTATCAAGCGTAAATGCATCATAGCCGTTATTGATATCAATATAATGAACGCTTAATTCTGTGCGAAGGTGATCTGTAAGTTGGCTGTGTAGTTTAAAACGACTAACCAGTTCATCTTGCTGTTGTGTTGACTCGTTTAAATATAGGTTATCAACATAACCATCAGACTCACGTTGATAAATACTAGCGCGCACTGCGGTGCTGTCTGTAATACCAATACCTGCGGCAACACCGGCTTCATAACTGTTGTAGTTACCTGCGCCTAGCTGCACTTTGACGCTTGGATCAAAAGTTGGATCGGCTGATTCCATTTGGATCATACCAGCCATACCATCAGCACCAAAGCGAGTACCTTGCGGACCGCGATAAATCTCAACTTGGTTAACATCAAACAGTAATGAACTACCACCTAACCCTGAATAATTAATGCCATCAATCACTAAGCCAACAGAAGGGTTAATAGGGTCAACAAATTGTGAGCGTAAACCAACCCCACGAATTTGGATGTAACGGCCACGAGAAGCACCAGCGGTAAAATTTACGTTGGCAGCACTGGCAAGCATTTCGTCTAGAAAACTAGCGCCTCGGTCATTAATTTCGCGTTCGCTAAATAAACTGGCACTGGCACTAAGGGTTTGAATGCTTTCTTTTTGAAAGTCTCCGGTGACGAGTATTTTTTCAAGATCAGTATCTTCAGCAAAAGCTGGGGCGCTTATCAAAGGTAAAAGCGCGGCAGTAATTAAAGACAGGCGTAGTTTCATTCTATTACTTAACTCCATTTTAAGGACTTGCATGATAGCAACTATTCTCATTAAAGTCGTGATACCAGTTATATTTATGTGCTATAAACGCGCACAGTATACATAATAAGGAATACAAATATGACCTTTAAAGTTGACTTTAAAGTACGCGACTACGAATGCGATTTACAAGGCATTGTAAATAATAGTGTGTATTTTAATTACCTAGAGCATGCGCGCCATGAGTTTTTGCATGCGAATGGGGTTGATTTTGCTCAGCTTACTCGCGATAAAATTAATTTAGTCGTAATGCGTAGCGAGATGGATTACAAGCAATCACTAATGCCCGGCGATGAGTTTTATGTTGCTGTAGAGCCTGAGCGTATTAGTCGCTTAAAGTTTGGCTTTCGACAAACCGTGGTACGAAAGCATGATGAAAAAGTGATGTTAAAGGCACTGGTGATTGGCACCGCGGTGAATGATCTAGGTCGGCCATTTTTGCCCGAGCAAGTTGATCTACTATTTAAGTCTGAGTAATTTTCCGGTGCCACCTTTTTTACTATCTTAGAACATTTTTTTACATTAAAAACATGCATTATTAACGGTATAAACTGTTATTTATTGTTATCATGTTGCAATTGAGTTTTAGGTTAGTAATTACATGAAATTAGCAGCAATCCCGATGCTTATAATCGGTTTATGTATTGGCTGCTCATCGACAGGGACAGTCACCAGTGAGCAATTAAAATACACTAAGTGGCAACTATCACGGGTTGATGGTTTAGCAATCCCTGCATCATATTCAGCATCATTAAGTTTTATTGAAGCCCTGCAAGTCAATGGCTTTGCTGGTTGTAATAAATTTTTTGGTGAAGGTCAACTTGATGATAATCATTTAACGGTGAATAAATTAGGTATGACCCGTAAATCATGCGGAGATAAATTGGACGAGTTTGAACAGCAGTTTTTAAATGCGTTAAAGCAAGGTGTGCCACTGCAAATTCAAGATCAACAATTGGTTTTAAATGGCGAGCAAACATTTGCGTTTATTCCCGCAAGTTGATCTCTTGCAGGCTCGCAATATCTAACGTACACTCGTTAGCGAACAATATATAGAATTTTACTTGTCGGAGTGCCTTGAGTTTTTAACTTAAAGGCTGAGATCGCGAAAGCGGGATCCGTGAACCTGATCAGGCTAACACCTGCGTAGGGAACAAGCTGCCTAAAACGGGTGCTTGTGCGCCAGTTTTGGGCATAAGCACTGTGGCTGCCAAGGTTGGTAGTGCTTTTTTGTAACACCAATCTACGATCCATGTAGCATTTGCTACTCTCTATTGCGTTGCTTTTTATCGCACAGCAGTATCTGACAAGACAACCCTTTTAGCAATGAGGTAAGTCATGTCAAACACATCAAATAAACCGTCTCGCCGCGAAACTCGTGCGGCTGCATCAGATTATATTTATAACCTTACTGGGCAACCATTTCCAAGCTCACACAAAGTTTATGTACAAGGTACGCAAGATAATGTGCGTGTTGGTATGCGTGAAATTACTTTGAGTGATACCTTTATCGGTGGCACCGATGAAAACCCAGTGTACGAATCAAATGCACCACTGCGTGTTTATGATACGTCAGGCCCATACACAGATCCTGATTTTACTCTAGATGTTCGTAAAGGGCTGGATAAGTACCGCGAACAGTGGATTGAAAGCCGTGGCGATACTGAAATTTTAGGCTCAGTCAGCTCGCAGTTTTCTCAGCAACGCATGGCAGATGAAGGCCTTGATCATATTCGTTTTGAGCATCTCCCAAAAATTCGCCGCGCTAAAGCCGGTAAAAATGTCACGCAAATGCATTATGCTCGCCAAGGTATTATCACACCGGAAATGGAATATGTCGCAATTCGTGAAAACATGGGCCGTGCGCAACTTCAAAAAGAGTTATTAGCACAGCAGCACCAAGGCGAGTCGTTTGGTGCGAGTATCCCTGAGTTTATCACTCCTGAATTTGTGCGTGATGAAATTGCCCGTGGTCGTGCGATTTTACCTAACAACATTAATCACCCAGAAACCGAGCCGATGATTGTAGGGCGCAATTTTTTAGTGAAAGTGAACGCTAATATTGGCAACTCATCAGTTAGCTCATCTATTGAAGAAGAAGTTGAAAAAATGGTCTGGTCAACCCGCTGGGGCGCTGACACAGTTATGGATTTATCAACGGGTCGTTATATTCATGAAACTCGTGAATGGGTAGTACGTAACTCACCAGTGCCAATTGGTACAGTGCCTATTTATCAAGCGCTTGAAAAAGTAAATGGGGTTGCCGAAGATCTAACGTGGGAAATTTTCCGCGATACTCTAATTGAACAAGCCGAGCAGGGGGTGGATTACTTTACTATTCACGCTGGGGTGTTATTACGCTACGTTCCAATGACGGCAAAACGTGTCACTGGGATTGTGTCGCGCGGCGGTTCAATTATGGCGAAATGGTGTTTAGCGCATCATAAAGAAAACTTCCTTTATACTCATTTTGAAGATATTTGTGAGATTTTGAAACAGTACGATGTATGTTTCTCATTAGGAGATGGCCTGCGTCCTGGTTCAATTGCAGATGCCAACGATGACGCGCAATTTAGTGAACTGCGTACGTTAGGTGAGCTGACCAAAATCGCGTGGAAACACGATGTACAAGTGTTTATTGAAGGCCCAGGGCATGTGCCAATGCATATGATCAAAGCCAATATGCAAGAGCAGCTTAAGCATTGCGACGAAGCACCTTTTTACACCCTTGGCCCGCTGACAACTGACATCGCCCCAGGCTATGACCATATCACCTCTGGTATTGGGGCTGCGCAAATTGCATGGTATGGCTGTGCAATGCTGTGTTATGTCACACCAAAAGAGCATTTAGGCTTACCAAATAAAGAAGACGTAAAAGAAGGGCTGATCACCTATAAAATTGCCGCTCATGCCGCCGATTTAGCCAAAGGTCATCCCGGAGCGCAAGAGCGTGATAATGCGTTATCAAAAGCGCGTTTTGAGTTCCGCTGGCATGACCAATTTAATATTGGTTTAGACCCTGTTCGTGCTCGTGAATACCATGACGAAACACTGCCACAAGAATCTGGCAAAGTAGCGCATTTTTGCTCTATGTGTGGGCCAAAATTCTGCTCAATGAAAATCACCCAAGAAGTAAGAGAATACGCTAAAGATCTAGAAGCCAGAGGCATAGATCCTAACAACGTAGGTGATGCTATTGAGATCAAAATGGTCGATGTTGAAGCCGAGATGCAAGCTAAATCAGCCGAATTTAAACAAAGCGGCTCAGAGATTTATCATAAAGCGGTTTAAAAACTAGTTAGCGAGTTAGAGAGTTGGCGAGTGAAAAGCTCGCTAACTTTACTCTTGTAGCTAGAAAACTGAATTAAGGATTCTCATGTCTTACAATATTGCGGTGGTGGGGTTTGGTTTAACGGGCCGTTTAACGGCGCTTGAGTTGAGTTTACAGCATCGGGTAACTGTTTATGAAGCGGGTGACGAACAAGCGCTTGATAGTGCAGGAAGAGTGGCAGCGGCGATGCTTGCACCACTGGCTGAATCTGTATTCTGCGAGCAAGACTTGGCCTTGATGGGGCTGGATTCAATAAAGCGTTGGCCGAGAATTTTAGCGCAACTTGATGAAGCGGTGTTTTTCCAACAGCAAGGCACACTTGTGGTTGCACACCAGCAAGATAAAGGTGACTTACAAAGTTTTATACTGCGTTTAAAGCCTTTAGCTGAACATCAAGGACATCAGTTAACAGGGGCACATATTGCTGAATTAGAGCCAGAGCTTACAGGGCGTTTTAACCAAGGTGTGTATTTACCTTGCGAAGGGCAAATTGATAATCAGGCTTTTTATCAAGCTAGTTTTAACACTCTAAGGCAGCGTAATGTGAGCTTTAAGTTTGCACAACAGGTTGATGTAACATCGCTAAATCTACAGCAATCGTTTGATTATATTATTGATTGCCGTGGCCTTGGCGCTAAAAGCGCAGCGTGTAAGCTACGCGGAGTGCGTGGTGAAGTAGTGCGTTTGTACGCCCCTGAGGTTAATTTAACGCGGCCAGTGCGGTTAATGCACCCGCGTTATCCTATTTATATTGCTCCGAAGCCAAATCATCAATACGTAATTGGCGCGACAGAAATTGAATCACAAGATAAGGGGGCTGCCACTGTGCGTTCGACTCTTGAGCTGTTGTCAGCAGCGTACACAGTACACAGTGGTTTTGCTGAGGCGCGAGTGTTGAATATTCAAACCGGCCTGCGTCCTGCATTTAGTGATAATCGCCCGCAGGTTTCCCAGCAGCAAAATGTGATCAGCATTAATGGCTTATATCGTCATGGTTATTTACTCGCACCGAGTTTAGTGGCCGATGCCATTGCACGGATAAAATAAGGCTTATTATGAAAGTAAGTATGAAAATAACAATTAATGGTCAACATTTTGAGTTAGCAGATAACGCCAATATAGCCCAAGGTTTGACGCAGTTTGCAGCAAAAGAGCCTTTTGCAGTGGCGCTTAATGGTCAATTTATACCGCGTAGTCAATGTGATACTACCTTACTTAACGAAGGCGATAGCATTGAATTACTGTCACCGATCCAAGGTGGCTAATATGAGTAGCGTAATATCAGATAGTTTCAGTATTTATGGTGAGCAGATCACTAGTCGGTTATTAATTGGCTCAGCACTTTATCCATCACCTGCGGTTATGGCCGATTCGATTGTTGCCTCTGGCGCGCAGATTGTTACTGTGTCATTACGACGTCAACAAAGTGCCGCCGCAGGAGATGACTTTTGGCAATTGATCAAAGATACGGGCTTAAAAATTCTACCCAATACTGCAGGCTGTCACAGTGTCAATGAAGCAATTACACTGGCACAAATGTGCCGCGAAGTGTTTGCTACCGATTGGATAAAACTTGAGTTGATTGGTGATGATTATAACCTGCAACCAGATCCATTTGCATTACTGGAAGCGACACAGATTTTATTAGCCGAAGGCTTTAAAGTATTACCTTATTGTACTGACGACTTAGTGTTATGTCAGCGTTTAGCTGATGCAGGGTGTGAAGTACTGATGCCGTGGGGAGCGCCTATTGGCACAGGTAAGGGCTTGTTAAATAAATATAACTTAAAAACTATTCGGGAGCGCTTACCCGATACCACATTGATTGTTGATGCTGGCCTTGGCTTACCATCACACGCCTGCCAAGCGCTTGAATTAGGTTATGATGCGGTGTTATTGAATTCGGCTATTGCAGGGGCGGGCTGCCCTGTTACCATGAGTCATGCATTTAAAGCAGCCGTTGATGCGGGTCGTTTTGCTTACCGAGCAAAGGCGATGCCAGAAAAAGACGTCGCTGCGCCATCTACGCCCACTATGGGTATGCCATTTTGGCATCAACAGTAATAAATGAAGTAAAAAATTAGGAAATACGTAACTATGAATCATGTTGTTTGGACAATTGCTGGCTCTGACTCTGGTGGTGGTGCAGGTATTCAGGCGGATATTAAAGCGATGCAAAGTTTTGGCGTCCATGGTTGTACAGCGATCACCGCATTGACTGCGCAAAACAGCCTAGGCGTTGAAGCACTTAACCCGATTTCAACCGATGTTATTGAGTCGCAATTACTCGCCCTTGAAAGCGACATGAAAGCCCGTGTTATTAAAATTGGTATGCTTGCCAATGTGCAGCAAATTCAATTGATCAGTGAGCATCTAAAACATTATAAAGCCACTTGGCCGGTTGCGCCTTTGGTTGTATATGATCCGGTGGCCATTGCTAGCAGTGGTGACTTACTGACAGAAGAAGATACCGTTAGCGCAATTAAAGAATGCTTATTGCCGCTGGTGGATGTGATCACCCCCAATACCCATGAAACGCAGTTGCTCACTGGGATATATTTAATTGGTCCCAGTGCTGTGATCGAGGCTGCGCAAAAGCTGCAAAGCTGGGGCGCAAAAGCGGTGCTGATCAAAGGTGGCCATTGGGATTATCCAAGCGGATATTGCATTGATTACTGCAGTGATGCCAGCTCTTATGGCAGTAATGAATATTGGCTTGGTAACGAAAAAATTCAAACGCCGCACAGCCATGGTACCGGTTGTAGTTTGGCGTCAGTGATTGCAGCGTGTTTAGCGAAAGGTTACCCGCTTAAAGATGCCTTTATTTTAGCCAAAGCCTATATAAATCAAGGCTTAAAAGCTGCGGTTCGTTATGGTGAAGGAATTGGCCCTGTGGCACAAACGAGCTTTCCCGATAATCTTGATGATTACCCACAAGTCATTGAAGCGGGCAGTTGGCTGGGTGATGAGCTGGATTTTGAACAACCAAACGAATTTACTATGGCGGCAGGTTTTACTGAGTGTGAAAACAAACAGCTTGGTTTATATGCGGTGGTTGATAGTCTCGATTGGTTAGAAAAGTGCTTAGCGCAAGGCGTTAAAACTGTACAACTGAGAATGAAAAACGCCAGCGAAGAAGAGCTTGAACACGCTATTGCTGCGGCGGTCACACTTGGTAAAAAGTACGATGGCAATGTGTATATCAACGATCATTGGCAGCTGGCGATCAAACATGGCGCCTATGGTGTGCATTTAGGTCAAGAAGATTTACTTGAGGCTAATCTGGTGGCCATTAAAGAGTCGGGCATGCGTTTGGGGATTTCGACCCATGGTTTTTATGAAATGCTGCGCGCTCATAATTACCGCCCGAGTTATATGGCGTTTGGCGCTATTTACCCAACCACGACCAAAGATATGACAGGGCAAATTCAAGGGCTTGAAAAGTTAAAGCATTTTGTGCCGTTAATGAGTGATTACCCAACGGTAGCTATTGGTGGCATTGATTTAGCACGAGCGGGCGAGGTTGCTGCAACCGGTGTTGGCAGTGTAGCTGTTGTTAGGGCTATTAGTGAGGCCAGTGACTATCAACAGGCGATTGCCGATTTACAAATGGCTATTAATAGCAATGAGTGAGGCAATAAAAGGATCTTTATCTGACAAAGAGCAGTTACGTTACAGTCGTCATTTAATGCTTAAAGAAGTCGGCTTTGAAGGGCAATTAAAGCTCAAAGCCGCTCACGTTGTGGTAATTGGAGCGGGGGGGTTAGGCAGCCCCGCATTACTGTATTTAGCTGCGGCTGGCATTGGCGAATTAAGCTTGTTAGATGATGATAAGGTTGAGCTTTCAAATTTACAGCGCCAAGTGCTCTATAAAGTAAATCATTTAGGGCAAGATAAGGTCAGCGCTGCGGGCAAAGTATTAAGCAGCTTAAATAATCAAATCAAGATCAACACAGTAAGTGCAAAACTAACCACTGAAAATGCTGAACAAGTTTTTACTGGCGCAACCTTAGTACTTGATTGCAGCGATAACTTCAGCACTCGCTATGTAGTAAACCAGCAATGCTTGGCACTGGGTATTCCACTGGTGTCGGGGGCGGCAATAGCGAGTGAAGGGCAGCTGATGTGTTTTGATTTTCGCCAGCCACAGAGCCCTTGTTACGGGTGTATATTTGGAGCACAACCGCAACAGCAAGCGCTTAATTGCAGTAACGCGGGCGTGCTTAGTCCGTTGTTAGGTGTCATTGGCTCGATGCAAGCACTGTTGGCAGTTAATATCTTGCTGGGCCATCATCAAGGCAGTCAGTTTATTCGTTTTGATGGACTAAGTTTAGCGCAGCAGCAGTTTAAATTAACTAAAGCGCCCGAGTGTACTGAGTGTGCAGGGGAAAGAGCTTAAATAAAAAACGCGGCATGACTGCATTAGTCGGTCCGCGTTTTTAATTAAAATGAGTTATAACTTAATTATTAATTAGGTATTAATCATCAATCATCAATCATCAATCATCAATCATC